>JACQJM010000146.1 GCA_016205045.1 Elusimicrobiota bacterium
AGCGGGGCCTGTCTGGGGTTGCCGCTGCGAAAACCGCAGTTGCCATCTGCGGCACTGCTCCGTCTCTCGGGTCGACCTAGAGTGAAATGCGACCCTGCGAGACGGTTTTCTTCGAGCAATCCCCAGCCACCCGCTTACCCACAGGAGAGTGCAGAGCTCCGAGGACCAGCGGTCCCCCTGAGGGGGGCCCCATCCGCTAGCTATGCGGCAAAGTGAGGCCCAGACTTAATCGGTCACTGTTTGGTCAAAGGCGCGGATCGTCTCGATAAGTTTTAAAGGAGTGGGAGCTTTGAGGAGCTTGGCCAGCATGGCTTCGTTTGAAGCTAGATGAGCCAATTTAGATAGAATTCTTAACTGTAGAAGAGGCTCTTTGGCAGGGGTCAAGAATAAAAAAATAAATTTTACCAGTTTGTTGTCCGGGGCTTGAAACTCAAGCCCGGCAGAGACGCGGCCAATCGCTAAAAGCGGTTTTTCAAGAGAGGGGAGGCGTCCATGGGGGAATGCCACCTCATGTCCTACCGCACTGGTTAATCCTCTCTCTCTTTTCCAAATGATTTCCCAGGCCGTGTTTAAATCAAAGGGATGTACCTGATGCAGAAGCTGAAGCAGTTGTTGGATCGCTTTGGCTTTATCAGAAGGGCGAAAATCTAAAAGGATCGCTTTTTCGACCAGAACATCTTTTAATCCCATGGTACTGGGGGATTCAAATTCATCTCGAATTTCTCCTACCAATTCTTCCAAAATATCTTCCAAGGTGACGAGGCCCATCACAACCCCTTGAGAGTTTTTTATGAAGGCGATGTGCGAACGACTTTTTTGAAATTCACTGAGCACTTGTTGCAGAGCATAATTCTCAGGGATAAAAAAGAGCTCTCGCTTCAGAGAAGACAAATCCGGAGGCTTGGGACTTTGAAGCAGGGCCAGCGCTATGTCTTTAAGGTGGACCCAGCCGTTGAGTTGTTTTTGATGGCATAAGGGATATCTTGTGAATTTCCGTGTCTCTATGATTTCCTTATTTTCCTGCCAAGAATGTGCCGTGTCCAGAGACGCCACGGATTCCCAGGAGGTCATGACCTCTTTGGCGGTGGTGTTCCGAAAGTCAAACAGGTTTTCAAAAAGCAGAAGGCGGTCAAGGGGGATTTTGCCTTGCTCCTCAGAGTGGAACAAGATCATGCGTAATTCTTCTTCGGAGTGAGCCAGTTCTGATGCGGAGGCTTTGAACCCAATCAGCTTCAAAAAAGTGTTGGAAGACCAGTTGAGAATGACGAGTGGGACATAAAAAAGTCTATAGAATAGCTCAAGGGGGCGCGCTACCCAGAGGGTGGATTGCTCTGGTGTTCGGATGGCGATCGACTTGGGCACCAGTTCCCCGATGACGACGTGGAGTCCCGTGATGATGATAAAAGCGAGGGCAAAGGACAAGGAGTGGCTCATCCCGCTTCTCCAGGCCACCGGGAGTTGTTGGATGAGAGGATGGAGGAGGCCGGCCATGGCCGGCTCTCCGATCCAGCCTAATCCCAGGCTGGCTATCGTGATGCCCAATTGGATAACGGAGAGATGGGCGTCTAGTTTACGGAGAATGGCTTTAGCCAGCTTGGCTCTGGCATTTCCTTGTCGTGCCATTTCTTCCAGGCGCGTCGCTCTGACCTTGACGATAGCGAATTCCGCCAGCACAAAGAAAGCATTGAGCAGAAGAAGCCCTAGAGCAATCAGAAGGCGAGTGAAGTGTTCCATTTAGTGTTAAGGTAGCAAACTTGACCTCCTGTTGCCACCTCTGAATTTTGTAAAATAGATTCTCTTGCGCGGGTGGCGGAACCGGCAGACGCGTACGTTTGAGGGGCGTATGGGGAAACCCGTGAGGGTTCGAGTCCCTCCCCGCGCATAGTTTTCGCGAGAGATAAAACCATGCCCATTGTTGAGTACGCTCTTTTGGCCGGGGGCTCTCTGTTTTCCATCATCAACCCCATCGCGGCGGTGCCCGCGTTTTTGGCCATGACCCCTCACCATGGAACACGGGACCGGTTGCGCATGGCCCGTCGGGCTTGTTTCACCTGTGCGGGGGTTCTGGTGGCTTTTGCGGCGGTGGGGCAAAGGATATTTCAGGTGTTTGGCATCACCTTCCCCTCCTTTCAGATCGCTGGCGGCCTGATTTTGCTTTTGGTTTCATTGGATAGTTTGCGCGCCAAGCGTTCTGCGGTTCAAGAAACTGCGGAGGAAACAGTGGAGGGAATCACCAAGCAAGATATTTCCATCACTCCTTTAGCGGTACCCATGCTTTCGGGGCCGGGCGCCATCACCACGGCTATCGTCATGCAGGCTAAGGCCCACACCTTGGTAGAAAATATCGTCCTTTACCTAGTGATTTTGACGGTTTCAGCCATGAGTTATATGGTTTTTCACGTGGCGGTGACCGGGGCGCGCCGCATCAGTCCCATTGCCATGAATATCACCACCCGTTTGATGGGCTTGATGCTGGCGGCGACGGCCATTGAGTTTATGTTGGGCGGTTTACGTATGGAAGGTTTTCTGAAATGACGGTCCAAATCGACAGCATCGGACCGAATTGAGAATTTTGATATAAAAATGAATCTTATTCAATCCGAAATCCCTGCCTCGCCGACAGGCAGGCACAATCCACAATCCAAAATTCCACCGGAGGTGGTTCTGCCTCCCCACGCCAAGTCTGCTGTGTTTCGGTACCAAGGGAAAAAAGTGGTGGGGATTCTCAATCGTCCTCGTGGACCTCAGGATAAGAAATTTCCTGCGGTATTGTTTCTGCATGGCTTCCCTGGGTCAGAGAAGAACGTGGACATCCAGAGGGAACTTCTCAAAAGAGGGATTGCCAGCTACGCCATGAATTTTTGCGGGGCGTGGGGAAGCGAAGGGCTATATCGCTTCAGTAAACTGACAGATCAGGCCGTGGCAGGTTTCCGTTTCTTACGATCCCAGCCTTTTGTGGAGGGTCAAAGAATGGCGGTATTTGGTTTGAGCATGGGAGGATGGACGGCCATCCATCTGGGGAAAAGAGAGCCCTTGCTTAAGGCTGTGGTGGCGGTAGCCTCGGTGGGGGGACCAGAAATGATAGGGGAAAATACGCGCAACCTCCTGGCTGATTTAAGCGTTCCGTTGCGTATCGGATCCAGTTCTGCTTTGTATGCCGATTTTGTTAAGGCAGTTCGTCAACAAGATCCCGCTCAAAGTGTGCTCCAGATCAAGTGCCCTCTTCTTTTGGTGCATGGGGAAGCGGATGAAGTAGTTCCCTCATCCATTTCCGAGAGGATTTATGCGGCGGCGCATCAACCCAAGGAGTTGATCAGAGTCCCACAGGGTAGCCATGCTTTCCTGGAGCGTCGAGAATGGTTGACAGGACTGGTTTCGGATTGGCTCCAGAAAAAACTCTCCTCGTAATTCGTAATATGAATCGAAAAGGGATTTCTTTAGGATCATTTGTGGCCGCTTTTTTTCTCTCGGCCCTGATGATTTTCTCTGCGTTCTGGTACCTGAACAGGAAAGTATCGGGCGGGGTAGAGAGTTATTTGAGGCAGTATGTCTTCACACAGCCTAACACGGCAGACTTTCAATCTTTCCATCTGGATTTAGTCCGCGGAGTTTTATCCCTTCGGGGTCTTAGATTTAAAAATGCCCAGGGAGCGTCTTTCCAATGGCTTTTGACCACTCGCGAAATTTCAGCCAGGATCCCCATTCAAGATCTCATTGCGGGATCAGGAACGATCAGGCAAATCGTCGTGAGCAATCCCAGGCTGGAACTTTCTTTTAGTACGGCACCTACTCTCTCGGAGACCGAAACGAGCAAGCCCCTAGCCATTCCCGTGTGGATATACAAGATTCCTATTGAGCAGATACAGGTTTCTCAGGGTGTTTTTCGGTTAAGCAATGAGGGGGTGGGAGAGGGTATTGAAATTAATTCTATTGAGTCTACGATGTCTCGGCCTTCGGGAGGAGGCCCTTTGCAGATTCATGCCCAGGCCAAGATGATGTCTAGTCCCACTGGGTTTGTAGCCGTAGATCTGAACCTCCCCAGTCCTGTTCCTCCCTCCCTACTTCGAAGAGAGATACAAGTAGGACTGGCCCGAGCAACGGATTATAAGGAATTCGGGCCTGTCACTTTTGAGGGGGAGGTCCGTCTCAAGGAAATTTCTCTTCCCTATCTATTTAATCGTCTAGTCCCTCCTGATCCGGAAGTCCAGATTTTGGAGGGTTTTCTGGATTTAAAAACCCAGATCGCTTGCAAACAAAATTGGTTGACGGCCAGCCATCTGGTTGAGATCAGGGACCTCAAGATCCAGGTGGCGGAAGAGCGCAAGAAGATTTTAGGCCTTCGCGTAAAAGATTTAAAGAATGTGTTGAACGTGGATTATCTTTCTTTTGTCATACCGATGAATGGCTCCATCCAGGATCCTCATGTGGGACTGGCGTCTAGTCTCCAGCAAATTCTATATAAGGTGCTAGAAGATAAAATTGAGGACAAGGAGAAATTGGAGTATATTGCGCGAAGAGGCGGGGTCTATATCGGGGGCAAACTAGATAAGGCTTTTAAGGAGTGGTTGGAGAAGAGAAAATCTCATTGAGCATTCTTTGGTCGGAGGGCCTAAATAAGGATGGGTCTATTAGACGTATTTTTATAGGCCGTTCGGTCCTGGTAGTTAATTTAAAATAAAATTAAAATAATAGA
>JACQJM010000148.1 GCA_016205045.1 Elusimicrobiota bacterium
CTATAAAATTAAAATGAGCAAGATTTCCCTCTACCACATGAAGGTAAAAGAAAAAAAGCAGTATCAGATCCTTGAGCGCCGCGCCACCGCTTTTTATCAGGCTTTTCGTAACTCTAATGACTATATGTTTTATACGGATCGAAATGCGACCATTCTGGATGTAAACGATGCCTTCATCCGCCGTTTCGGCTACACCCGGGATGAAGCCATAGGCGAAACCCCGCGCATCGTCCGCTCCAAACATTCTACTCCGGACGTCTATCGGCGATTATGGAAGGATATTCTTGATCCTTCCATAGGGTTTTGGCGAGGTCGGATCGTGAACCGCACGAAAGGGGGAGAGGAGATTCCGATCATCCTTTCCATCACAGCCGTCCGGAACTCTCAGGGAGAGACGGTCGGCTTTGTTTCCAGCGGGGTGGACATATCCGAGCAGGAGGAACTCCACAAACGCTTGGCCCAGACCGAGGCCTTGGCCGCGGTGGGCACCATGGCCGCGGTGGTGGCCCACGAAATCCGCAATCCGCTGGGCTCCATTGTCACTGCCGCCAACTCCATTGCGCGCGAAACACTGAGCCCCCTGGAGCGGGAGACCCTGGTGGCGGTTCTGCGCAAAGAAAGCCAGCGTCTCAATGAGACCCTCTCAAACTTTCTTCAGTTCTCCAGGCCTCGCGAACTCAAATTGGAAAGAGCCAACCTCAACCAGATCGTACAAGAGATCCTCAGCGTCGTCAAATCGGATCAAAAAATTTTAGGCACTGTCACCATCGAAGAACACTTCAACTCATCCTTGCCCTCCTTTCCTTTCGATACCGATCAGATTCGACAAGTTCTATGGAATATTTTACTCAATGCTCTGCAGGCCATGGATAAAAAGGGAAAGCTCAAGGTGACGACGGAATCTGCTCTCTCCCAAGCGATCGTTCACATTGATGATACAGGACCTGGAATCTCCCCCGAGTCCTTGCGCAAAATTTTCCAACCCTTTCACACCACTAAACGCCAAGGAACGGGGCTGGGACTTGCGATTGCGGAACGCATCGTTCATGCGCACCATGGGCGAATCCTGGTGGAAAGTGAGGCCGGCCACGGCTCTCGCTTCTCTATCCTGCTACCGCTCCACCAGGGAACAATAGCATGATCCCACCACCTCTTTTGATCTTTGATATTGCCACATTTCAATGTGGCAATATCAAACGGGTTCAATCTGTTGTTGGACCCGTTTGGCAAAGACCAAGACAGGGGTGTGGTCCTATGCGAAACTTTCACGTTATAGCAATCAGAGTGGACAATAGAATGAAATCTTTCGGTCTTTGCCAAGAGAAAAAAGAGGTGGTGGGATGATCCCCACCTCGCTACTTTTAGTGGAAGACGACGATTCCGCCAGGACCGTCCTTTCCATGGAGCTCAAGCGTTTGGATCTTGAGATCACGGTGGTGGGGGGAGGCCAGGAGGCTCTTGAGTCTATGCGGACCCAGAGATTCGATTTGGTGATCACCGATCTTTTGATGGCAGAGGTGGACGGATTTCAAGTTTTAGAGGCAGCCAAGCGCCAGATGCCGGAATCTCAAATCATTGTGATCACGGGGCATGGCTCCATAGATTCCGCCGTCCGAGCCATGAAAGCCGGGGCCTTTGACTACCTCACCAAACCTATTGAACCGGAGGTGCTTTCTCTGACCATCAATAAAGCCCTGGAACGTAAGCGTCTTCTGGGAGAAGTAGAGCAGCTACGGGCCCAGGTTCGGGAGAAATTTAGTTTCGAGAACATTGTTTATGCCAGCCCTGCCTTCCACCGAGCTTTGGAACTGGTGCGCAAGGTCGCCGCCACCGATGCCTCCGTTTTGATTGAAGGCGAGTCCGGGACCGGAAAGGAGTTGATCGCCCGAGCCATTCACTCCTCCAGCCCGCGCAAGAACAGGCCGTTTGTGGCGATCAACTGCGGGGCCCTTCCCGAAGGTCTTTTAGAAAGCGAGCTTTTTGGACACGCCCGTGGTTCCTTCACGGGAGCCATCGCCAATAAAAAGGGGTTGTTTGAAGAAGCTCAGGACGGCACTCTTTTTCTAGATGAGATTGGAGAAATGACCCCAGCCCTTCAGGTGAAGCTCCTGCGCGCCCTCCAGCAAGGAGAAATTCGCCGCGTGGGAGAAAACCGCCACATCAAGGTGAACGCTCGCATCATTGCCGCCACCAATAAAGATTTGAAAGACGCGGTAGAAAAAGGCTCCTTCCGAGATGATCTTTACTACCGCCTGAAGGTATTCCCCATTATGATCCCTCCCCTGAGGGAGCGTCGTGAGGACATTCTTCCCTTAGCGGAAGTTTTTCTTAAACGGGCTCGAGAAAAACACAAACGGCCGGCCAAATCCTTTTCTCCCGAAGCGGCTCAGCTTCTAATGAATTCTCTCTGGCCGGGAAATGTCCGAGAGTTGGAGCACGCGGTTGAGCGAGCCGTCATTCTCTGCTCCAGCAGTGAGATACAAGCCGAAGACCTGCCTCCTGAAGTGAGGGTTTGTGGGGCTCCTCCATTAAAACCCTCAAAATCTCCCAAAAAACGCAAACTCTCAAAGATATAAAACACTATTTCTCTCCTCCCTTACCTGGCCACTTTGTTGCTACAACAGGGTCATGAAGGTTCTTCTTGTGGATGATGATCAAGGGACTCGTTTGACCTTAGGCTTTGTTTTGTCTCGGGCCGGCTTTGAAGTCCAGACCGCTTCGGATGGGGTAGAAGCCATACGGCTGCTGAGCGAATCTCCCTATGATTGGCTAGTGACGGATGGGGATATGGTCCCCATGAACGGCTTTGATTTGGCTGTTCAGGCCACGAAACTTCGAACTCAGATTAAGATCGTGATGATCAGTGGAGTGTTTGATAAAACCCACACCAATGGGTATCCGATCTCACACCTCTTTACCAAGCCTGTAGATGCGCAAACCTTGCTGGCGTACTTGAAGACTCACTAACCTGAATTCTTC
Source organism: Elusimicrobiota bacterium (assembly GCA_016205045.1). Taxonomy (GTDB): domain Bacteria; phylum Elusimicrobiota; class Elusimicrobia; order JACQJN01; family JACQJN01; genus JACQJM01. Next base: position 2,980 of record JACQJM010000148.1, read on the forward strand.
AGTGGAGCTGAAGAATTCAGGTTAAAAGTCGGTCAGGTCGCGGGGAGGCATAGCCACGCGCACCGCATTTAAAACGGCAGCGAGGTCGATCACCTCCTGCAATACGACTCCTTGAAGCGGTTGAAGATGGCCGGTAGCCGCCAAAAACATTCCCACAACGCTCAACGCCATCCCCCCCAGCGAACTTTGCAGGGCTATCCCCAGCATTCTGCGTCCGATATGAATAAGCTCATCGATCTTCCCGATAGACGCCGTGAGGATAACCGCATCGGCCGCCTCGGAAGCGATGTCACTGTTGGGGCCCAGCGCCACTCCCACGGTGGCGGTCAACAGAGCCGGAGCGTCATTGATCCCGTCTCCGACAAAAAGAGTTTTCGCGCGGCATGTTTCCTCCGCCACGATGGCCACTTTTTCTTCTGGGCTTTGATTGGCATATACTTCCCCAATTCCCACGGTATCTGCCAAGTAGCGCACTTCCGATTCTTTGTCCCCGGAGACCAGCAGAATCTTTGTCACCCCGTGTTTAGGGAAGAGATGGCGCAAAAATGATTTGCTTTCCGATCTCGGCTCATCATGAAAACGGAAGGCTGCTGCGAAAGCGCCATCGATCAACACAAAACACTCCAGCCCCGGAGCCAAGGGCGGCAGAGTGCAGCCTAGATTCTGCGCTCGATTCCTTCCCGTGATTAAAACCCTATGGTCCGCTATAACCCCGCCAAGGCCATCCCCTGGTTTTTCGCTTGCTTCGTTGACGGGCAACAGATCCAGTCTGGCCTCCGAAGCGGTCTTAAGAATAGGGGCGGCGAGCGGATGTCTCGAGTATCTCTCCAGGCTCGCCGCCATTTGGAGCACCTGCTCCCGCGTGAACCCGAAAGCAGGAAGAACCTCGGTTAACGAAGGCCTTCCATAGGTCAACGTTCCGGTCTTGTCTAAAATAACCGTACTGCAACCGGTAATCTGTTCTAAAACTGCCGGGTTCTTGATGATGATGCCGCGCTTGGCACACAAGGAGATGGCCCCGATAACCGCCACCGGGATTGCGATCAGAAGTGGGCAGGGCGTGGCCACGACCAGAACTGAGAGAAACCGGAGAGAGTCCCCGCTCGAAAATCCCGCTGCGGCGGCCAAGGCCAGGGTCAACGGTGCGTACCAGGCGCCGAGTTGATCTCCCAAACGGCGGATCCGTGGACGGCTGCGTTCCGAAGCCTCAATGATTTTAGTGATTTTGGCATAGCGTGAGTCGGAGGCCAACTTCAGGGAGCCAATGACCAGAGCCGATTCACCATTGATAGCCCCCGACAGAACTTCTGAGCCCGGAGTCTTGGAGATCTCAAAGGGTTCACCGGTTAAGTAGGCTTCGTCCATTCTTCCGTGGCCTTCCAACACAATCCCATCTACAGGACAGATCTCATGAGGAAAAACGACCAACGTATCGTCAACCCTCACTTCTTCCAACGGTATATCCAAGAGGGCAGAGTCCTGTTTTCTGTGCGCCACTTGGGGCATGCGCCGGGCAAGAGCCTCCAGAACGGCCGAAGCACGCCGTCTCGCCAACTGCTCCAAAGCCCCGCCCCCGGACATCATCAAAACCAGAATAGAGCCGACGAGATACTCTCCCATAAGCCCTGAGATCACAATGGATACGCCCGCGAGCAAATCGGAGCCGAGATCTCGCGCCCACAGCCTTGCCGAAAGTTTGGCCAAAAGCGGCACCCCACCCAAGAGGAGCACGACGTGAAGGGGAAGAAGCCATAGGAACGGAGGAGTCCTTAATAGGTATCGAAATAATAGGTGGAGGGAAATTCCGACGATGGCGAGAGAGGCAATAGGGATCTCCCATGATCTGGGAGGACTTCTTTTAGACGCTCGGAGTCCCGATGTCGGCATGAGATTAAAGAAGCCTAGGAAACCAACTGACGGTGAGATTTTGCCCGCTTGACCGTATGCCCTTCCACCTTATCCAACCATTTGAAGTTCCAGTAGCACAGCTGAGAATGGCATCATAAGACACCTCCTCTTGTCATCTTAGTAGAGGGCAACGATCTTGCCAAGGTAAATATAAGGTTATTCGGGTGCAGCGAAAATTTCCGGGCACTTTGCCCAGGGGTCCTGCCTCCCGGTTCGCCCCTCGGCTTCCCTCACTCCACCCATCCCCTGCTAGGGTAGCGAGATGTGGTCCACCGTTCACCTTACGTTGCGGGACCGATGGGCTGGAACCGAAGTCACCCC
>JACQJM010000162.1 GCA_016205045.1 Elusimicrobiota bacterium
AAAAAAATTTTCTCATAAATATGGTCATTTTAGTTATTCTGACCCTTCTCACATTCTACCATGACTTCAAATTTTTTCAGGTGCCCATGGGCCTAGAAGAATAATATTTTTAGACCTACGCTGAACCAGGTCTTTTAGTCCTAAAAACTAAATCCCCGGCACCCAAAAGGTACCAGGTACCTTTTGCTGTAAGTGTAACAGACCGGAGACTGAAGTCAGGTGTCTAAGGGCCTAGAAAGTAAGGACCTAATGGCCTAGTAATCACTAGGTCTTTTTATTTTATCAGAGTTCCCCCTATGGCCCCTGACCTTCCTTCTTTTTCTGTGTATATTTGGCTTAAGATGATTCTCCCCAGTAGGTTTTTCGCCGGCTCCCTCTCCTCTCTTCTTACAGTTCTTTTGCTCATCCCTTCCCCACAAACGTTTGCGGCTAATGCGGTATCGGTACCTGTGGTGCAGCGGGTTGGTTTTTGGTCTATGCCTCTGTTTATCTCTCCCGCCACTCTCGTGGGGAAATGGCTGCCGGTCCTTAAAGAATATTCCGCCTGGACTCAAACTCCGGAAGGTATTCGCATGTTGGGAGCAAGAAATAGATGGGGTTCTCTGAATTCTTTTTTATCTTCCTTGGAACCGGAGGAATCAACTCCTCTCTTCAGTCCTTGGATTCAGGTGGTCAGGGACCTGAAAAATCATGAACGACTGTTTGGGCGTCTGACCCACATGAATGATTTGAGTGAACAGCAAAAAAGAGAAGTCGCCACCACGATGGATATGGTGAGCGCAAGGGCGGCTGAAAAAATCCTAGGTACCCTAGAGGAGTGGATAAAGAAGCCTTTTCTTGTGGAACAGGAGGATTCGAGTGTTTTGCCAAGTAGGATCGATGAGTTGAACCTAATAGGGCAACAGATATCACGGTTGAGTGCTTTGTATCTTTATGGCGGTGAGGATACTTTTCGTCAGTACCAAGATGCGCTGTCCTCTGAAAAACAGGCCATCTTGCAGGGCGCGAGTCAATCGGAAGTGGAAAAACTGACTGGTCAACCAGCTAAAAACTTAGGCAGGGAAACTCGAGCGGTCCTGGAGAGACCGCTCGGATCGAAAGAGCGAAAGCAGGAGTATCCCTTTGGAAATATTGTGTATGCCAGCTCTCAAATGGAGAGAGTGCTGGATTTGGTAAAACGGGTAGCGTCTAAAGATGTTCCTGTGCTTATTCAAGGAGAAACGGGCACGGGAAAGGAACTTGTCGCTCGTGCTATTCATGCGCAGAGCGGCCGAAAAGGTTTTTTTGTTCCGGTGAATCCTGCTACGCTGCCTGAAACTCTTGTTGAAAGCGAGCTTTTCGGGCATAGGAAAGGCTCTTTTACCGGTGCCGGGGGAGATAGAAAAGGGCTTATTGAGGAGGCGAACGGAGGAACTCTTTTTTTGGATGAAATAAGCGAGGCCCCTCCCTCGATCCAAGTTAAGCTTTTGAGGGTAATCCAGGAAAGGGAGATTCGGCCCGTGGGCCAGAATGTTCCTATTCCTGTGTCTGGACGTTTGGTGACCGCCACGAACAAAGACCTTCTGGATTTAATTAAACAGGGCAAGTTTCGAGAGGATCTTTATTACCGCCTGGGAGTTTGGGTGATCCATCTGGCTCCTTTGCGGGAGAGGCGGGAAGACATCCTGCCTCTAGCCCAACACTTTTTGGAACGAGCCGTGGAGAATAATTTGGGCTCCGCCAGAAGTTTTTCGGAAGAGGCGGCAATGATTCTCCTGAGTTACTTGTGGCCGGGGAATGTGCGGGAGCTTGAGAATGTGGTTACTTCGGCGGTTTTGATGGCGGTGGATCAGTCCGAAGTTAGACCTCAGGACTTGCGTATAGGTGTTTTGTCCGATCCTGCTAGTTCATTTCTTTCCTTAGCGGAAGCGGAAAGAAGACATATCCTGGAGATTTATGAGTTGACCGGAAGAAAAAATAGAAAAACGGCGAAGATTCTGGGGATTAATCCGTCAACCTTGTATCGGAAGCTCCTCGAGTATGGTGTTTTGCATAAAAGCGATCCTGGTGATCAAGAAGAACCTGGTTCTTCTTGATCAGTAAGACCAGAGGTAAATGTACTGGGTCTGTGAAGAAAAGGGTGTGCGGTAAGGAGATTTGGCGAGCAGTTGGCGTCCAGGAACCTGAGAATTAAAGGATGTAAAAGCTTTGTACGCATTCAAACTCTGCCACTCCCACTCCCCTATGCTTTTGAGGGGTTTTATTTTTTTAAGTGTCTCCATGTTTTTTTCGTAGGTCCAGAGTCCGTCCCAATCAAATCCATTCGCTATCTCCCCTGCCGGGATCCCTTGTTGAACTCCCTGGTGGGCCACTTCCCATTTGGCGCGGTTCCACGCTAAGTAATCCTGAACCCCCAGCACAGAGAAAAGAAGTAAAATTGCCACTCCTCCATAAGCCACGGGCATCACAAGATGCCAGCGAGTGGCACAGATCACCAGGACCAATAAAGCCGCAGGAAGGAGGATTAGTAGATAGCGGTCAAAAAACTTGAGACCGGCCATGGCGGTAAAAAATTGGACTAGAGACGAAGTGAGGAAGATATGAAGGGCCGCTTTTTCCAAGGGACGGGCTAAAGACCAGGTGCTGGTGAGGGCTGCTATTCCCAATAGTCCGCACCCTAAAGCCAGTCCTGTCAACACCATCCAGAGATTTTCCCATCCCCAGGCTCCTGTTGTTTTGAAGGTGCCTCCTCCCACCGTCAATGTGCCTAGTCCCGCACGGTGTAGGGTATTTTCCAGATGAGGCATCCCACCTTCTCGCGCCAAAAAAATGACACAGGCCAGGAAGTAAGCCACGGTGATGAAATAGGTGATGGCAGGCACCTGGACAGAACTTTTCTTTCGGACAAACTGCCGGAAATCAGACAGAAAGCCCAGGGCGAAAGGAAATAACATCAATCCGACCATTAGGGAAGAAGCAAGAGAACGGAATATAAAATCACCGAAAGCCACGTCCGGTTGGGAGAGATGCTTGAGGGTGGTCCCGGAGACTATATTGACGCTGGCCCAGGTAGGTCCATGCACAAGATGAAACCATAGTTGATGAACCAGAACGGTCAACAAAGGAATCCCCCATAATTTTAAGACACGATGAGTCGTGAGTCTCTTTTCCAGAAGAAGATAGAGAGAATACCCTAAAGGAATGAAAACACCAATCTGACGGATGAGATAAGCTCCGGAAGCGGCTAGAGAGCCTAAGACCATCCAACGCTCCATGCTGGTCTGTTCCGATTTCAGGTAAAGTAAGAAAGCCAGCAACATCCAGCAGAGATAGGGCACATCCGTCATGAATGTGAACCCAAGGCAGTAGGTGAGGGGATTTGCGGCCAACACAAGAACGGCCAAGGAGCGCAACTTGGAGGAGATGCCCAGAATTTTTAGAGACGCATTAAAAAACAGGGCACCCCCTATTGCCGCCAGCAGGGTTGAGACTTTGAGAGATCCCATTCCCCCTCCTATTTTTTCGCAAAAGGCTCCCCAAAGTAGATGAAGCACTTGGGTGGGAGAGGCGAGATCACAAATTCTAATATGTCCCTCTTGGAGGAGATAGTTCACGCCCAACGCATAGGTCCAATCATCGTTTAAAGGGAAATTTAAGGACCAAGGCTTAAAGAGAAGGAAACTGACTCCATAGAATGCCAGGATGAGGTAAACAGGGAGGTGTTCCCAGGGACTTTTTGAGGGTGAGGCCGATGGAGTCGCCGATTTCATTGGAGTTTATAACACATTTTTCAGGATTAAGTACAGACCTCGTTGACTGCCCATTATTTTTAGGCTACACTTGAA
>JACQJM010000015.1 GCA_016205045.1 Elusimicrobiota bacterium
ATCCAGGCCCGTGCCTAATCTGCGCAATGTCACGGTTCTTGGGATTTCCAGCAAACTGCGCTGGCAGTTTGTCAATTGGGGAGGCCCCTTGGGGGGAGAGAATTTTGATGACGACTCCAACGAGAGGGTGTGGTGGGATTTCACCCCTCCCAGCGTAACGCTGACCGCGCCCGCGAACGGGACCGATTTTTTTGGAGGGGATATCGTAATGTCCGCGTCGGCCTCTGACGACATCGGGGTCACCGAGGTTGAATTCCATTTGGATGACGGGAATATTCTTGGGTCGCTTGCGACTCCTCCCTACACCTTGACCTGGCCATGGGCGGCCACATTTAACGGGATGCATATAATCACTGCTGTAGCCCGAGACGCCGCCGGCAATTCCGCCACATCGCCGCCTATTCAAATCCAGGTGTATAATTCAGGCACGGTGGGCAGCGTGCGCAGCGGCTTTTGGTCGGATGGGGGGACCTGGAGCGGAGGGCTTGTTCCCAGCGCCAACAATCCGGTCACTATTTCGGCTGGGCATACGGTTACCCTCAATGATGTCTCCGCCGTGGCAAGAGGGGTGACCGTGTTTGGGACTCTCAGGGCCGGTCGGGAGGAGAACAGCCAACTGACGCTCAATGGCGGCGATATGGTCGTCAATCCAGGAGGCTGGTTGGATATGGGAACCGAGGGCAGTCCCATCGCGACCGGCGCCGCTCTAGTTTTGGCGCAGGGTTCTCAACCCGCCCAGTACGGGTTGAGAGTCGGAAACGGCGCAAAGTTCACGGTTAGGGGGGCCAATAAGGTGCCCTATGTCTATGCGGTCAGCGATGCCCTTGCGAACACCAGCACGATCAAAGTTCAATTTCGTTACTTACAGGTCAATCAGCCCGTGCAAATACCCTGGATGGTGGGGGATGAAATCACCGTCGGACCCACACAGCCCAACCTGGTGAGGGAAACCGAACGCAGGACGATCGCCTCCATAGAATACCCCTCCGGTCCTGTAGGCGCCGTTGTGATTGGTCTATCCCAACCGCTCAATTATAACCATATTGTGGCATCCACCGAGAACACCCTAGTGGGGGATTACTACTTCCCCAGGAGAATCGCCGTGACTAACCTTACTCGGAATGTGGTCATCCGTTCGGCTGGGACCGACATCAATTCCAACACCGCCTATATTGAAAACGCCAACCAGAATCCTCAGGGTTTCGCAGTGAACTTTGGAGAATTTGCATTCCTGGGCGGGAACGGGACTCCCTACCAGCAAAACGGCATCGCTTTCGTGGGTAAAGACGCCAAAGGGTCCATTTCTAACTCCGTGATTCGGGATGGGTATTATGGAATCGTCAATACCTCGGTGGGAAATTCTTTCATCAATAACTTGATCTGTTTCAATCGCTACGGCCTGAATCTCCTCGGTTCCCGCGGCGGGGTCTTTGTGGCTTCCCAGAACATGATTGCCGGTAATCACGTTTATTCCAATGGTGTTTATGGTATTTCCGTAGAAGATGCCTCGAATAATACGCTGACCGCGAACGAGGTTTATTCCAATAATGTGGGCATCCAAGTTTCCAATGGCTCAACTAAAAACACCCTTAGAAACAACCGGGTTTATTCAAACCTGGATTCAGGGATAAATCTAGATTCAGCGTTCGAGAATGCTTTGGTTTCCAATGAGTCCTACAACAACATCACCGCGGGGCTTGCTCTCAGCGCGACCATCAACAACACGTTTGTCTCCAATTTCTACTACTTTAACAATGGAGTCAACAGCATCTTCAGCAATATGAGCCAAGATACATTTGTGGAGGATTCTTGGGGATACGATCCATCGGGAAATTCTCTTCCAGCTTTGTCAAACGGCGAAATGAGGAGCGGTTCTCCGGTGTGGAGGTACCAGACATTCAAAAACGTGCGAATCAATCCCACACTAATGGATCCGGACTACGTTTTCAATGTGACCACGAGAAATGACGAGTACATACTTTCCTACAATCAAAACAACGATCTGGGAACCTTGAGGCTATGGGGAAATTATACGGTCTCAGGAGCCACCCTGGCCCTCAACTACGCCAATCCAGTCTACCGCACCGGGGCCACCTCTCCAAAACTGATGAGGGGGGTGGGCCATTCGCTCAGCGTAGACAATACGGTTTACACGAATGCCGTTTCTCAGCTGGTCACTGTTCGCAGGGAAGCAAATAAATGGGTGGTGGAAGGATCGGTGTCGGGCTATCTGGGCGAGTTCGCGGGTCCGATTTCCTACAGGCCATTTCCCGCCTCCCTCCCTCAATTTTATATTTCCTTCACAGAAGGTTCTTCTCCCCAACAAGGGGATCTTTTAGATTTTGTGATGACGGGGAAATCCGGTGATGCCAATTACCAGAAGAAGCTTTTGTTCGGAGCTTCCCAACCACAGCCTTCCAAGTTGACGGTGGCCTCCTCAGGGGGACTACAAATGTACGGAACGGAAACATTTCCCACTCTGGTGGATAGGCTCAGTGCGGAAGTCCCCTTTTACACGCTTATTGATGACGGCGCATTAACCCTTCACCACGCGGAGGTTCGCAACGGTAGTCAGGAGGGTCTCCAGCTATCGGGATCGGGACAAATCTCCATCGCCTCGTCAACTTTTGATTTTGCGGGCCAGGGGAACGCGCCCTCCTCCTGCTACCTGACGTTAAAAGACCTCTCCAGCCAAGCGGTCTTTTACGGTCTGACATTTAAAAATTCCGGCGCAGTTCCCTCGATATATAACATCAAAGTTTTGCCCGATGACTCGAAGCTGGGTTGGACCATGATTGGCTGGAAGGGGGCCGTTGGGGGAGAGGCCTACAATGATGATCCCAATAATCGTGTCATTTGGTCGGCCCCAACCCCGCCCACGGCCGCTCAGCCCGCAGCAGACACCCAGCCTCCCGCGGTTTCCATCATAAATCCCGCAAACGGAGCCGTTGTTTCGGGAGGGTCTGTCCAAATCTCGGCCCAAGCCTCGGATGACACGGGTGTTGTGGGGGTTCAATTTAAGCTGGATGGGAGTAATCTGGGAGTGGAGGTCACCACAACTCCTTTCAGCATCGTTTGGAACAGCACGCTAACCACTAACGGTTCTCACACACTCACCGCGATAGCCAGGGACGCGGCGGGGAATATCGCCACATCAGCCGCGGTCCAGGTGACCGTTGATAATGTGGTCCTAAAAAGGCCTAAACTTGGTCGTTTGAACCTCATGCGATCCGATGGCTCGGTCACCACTCTGGATGGCCACGGAAGCCCCAGGGCTCTCATGGTCAGTCAACGCAGAGGAATGGATCAGCAGCTTGTGTTCGGACCACAAGTCAAGGAAGCCAAGATAACGGATTTAACCGGCCGCGAGATCTCCCATGTTACGCAGAACGGGAACGAACCTCTGGTCATTTCTCTTCAAGGAAATTCTGGCCTGAGAATTTCAACGGGATTTCACCTGATCCAGATGAGGGTTTGTGAGGAGAATAACCCGGATGACTGCGAATGGCAGGGCCGGGGGCTCATTGGCGTTAAGTAGGATAAGGCCATAAACCCCTTTAACAAATCTTAATCCCTCCTTCAGGCAATCTTAATCCCAAACGTTTATACTATTAGAGAAGTTAAAGGAGAGTACCATGAAACGGATAAATAAGACAAACACCTCGGACCTAGATTTGCTACATTCTCTACAAGAGCAGAGCCGGCACGTGTCCTCTGCATGGACCTGGGTGAACATCGTTGGTTTGGTGACATTTGTGAGTCTGTTCATGAGTTTAGTTACCGTGGCGTCTATCAATCTGTCCTATGCGACCGATAAGGTTTATAGCCTTACGGGAAAATAGTTAAGACAGGGGGCGGTGCTATTTTCTCCTTCTTGTGGATAGTCTATCGTCACCTGAGGCTCTGTCTGAATGAGATCTTTCTGGTCTTCTACGATCAGGATTTTTGCTTTAGACACGTGATGCGGTCCGTCAGATTTTTCTGGGCTGGGAGGCGGGTCCCATGAAGGTCTTCTTGAAGGTGGAGACGGTTTTTTTCTTTAACCGCACAGCCTGTTCCTCCAGTTGCCTCTTTTTCTGAGGGTTCAACTCGACGGGCAAGGCTCTTTCCACCTGTTTGAGAGTGGGCTTTCTAAAGTAGATGTAGCCGTGGCGATATCCATAGACCAGGGCGACAGCAGTCAAAATAAGGATAATCCATCCTGTCTTTTTCACGAGGACCTCCAACACTAGCCTGAATTCTTCAGTTAAACTTAAGAATTAACCCTCCAATCACTTGACCCAAGTGATGGACATTTCTTGGCATCTCTTTGCCGCATAGACAGCCCATAGATGTTTAGCGGTCTAAGTGAGGTG
>JACQJM010000144.1 GCA_016205045.1 Elusimicrobiota bacterium
ACTGAAAAAACAGACCACCCCGATAGAAGCCCCATACGCCACGAGAACTTCCCACGCAGGAGAGGCCAGAGGCCAACGAGGATTTCGGAAAGACCACCGCAGAGATCGGAACGCCAACCTCAAACCCAGCAAGGGAGCTAAACAGCCCAACAGCAGCGCCCCCACACGACGCAGATGCATCTCCGCCTTAAAAGAAATTTGAGGAATCCAGGCCGTTTCTTGAGGGGACGTGGCATTAAAACCCAATCGCAATAAGTGCCGGGAAACCCTGCGAATCCCCTCCACATTTTCATCGATGGGACGATGAATCTCTAAACGCAAGTTCAGCCACCTTCCCGGATTTTGAAGCATGGCCTGCCCCACTTCTTGGATAGAAGATAAAACTGAAATGTTCTGAACAAATTTGGCGGACCATTTCTCCCCCACTCGGCTGCCCACAATCCCCATCCCACCTCGCACCTCCTGTCCGTCTGCAGAAAACATCGCTTCTCTCCCCGCGGCCCAGGAGTCGCGGACCTGAAATCCAAGGGATTTGAGCCACTCCACATTCGTTTCATCAATGCCCACATGAAGCGTTTTCAAATTCAGAGAGAACGGAATTTCCAAAATGGTGTAGTTGGAGGCGGTAGTGGTATAAAGAAAAATATCTTGAGAACGAGCGGCTTGCAAAATGCGGGCTACCAGCCATGTTTCCCTCACCCACAACTGACGCGGACGGATAGGAGCTTCAGGATCAATCAGTCCGAAAGCCTTCCACTTTTCGGATTCTGCGCCGGAAAAATAGAGCAGAGTTCCCTGATCCACTAAATCCTGCAGGGTGATATCTTCCCCAAAAATTACGCTGACCCCATAGGGTTGAGCTCTTTGGAGAAAATCCTTAATAGGGTAATTCCATCGGGAGCACAACCACTGCACCTCTTTCCAATGAATTCCCAAAACCACCTCATTGGAAAAATTTTTCCACTTTCGCACTATTTGGTAACCCGCATAACCCATCCATCCAACCATCAGTAGGATGAGCAAATGGAGTGTGGTTCTTTTCATGCTTTCTGCATGGCTTTCTGGTAAAGGTCCACATACATCGAGGCCGACTGTTCCCAAGAGAAATCTGTTCCCAGCGCATTGAGAACTAACTGCTTCCAGACCGGTTTCTGGGCATAAACCGAGAGAGCCGCTCGCAGGGTCGTGTTCAAGTTTTCCATGTCAGCCTTAGAGCTGACAAAACCATTCGCCTCTTTTATCCCATGGGAAAAATCCGCCACCGTGTCCGCCAAACCTCCGGTTCGGGTGACCACCGGAATGGTGCCATACCGCATCGCGATCATCTGGCCCAGCCCGCAAGGCTCAAAACGAGAGGGCATCAAAAAAAGATCGCTGCCCGCATAAATCAGATGGGCAAACCCCTCATCAAACGTGGCCCGAAAATACACTTGCGAAGGCGCGCTGACCGAAAGGCGAGTGAATCCTTGCTGAAGAAAGGTATCCCCGGTTCCCAACACCACCAGCTGAACCGCCGCGCCCACCATCCCACCACCTGCTGAGCGCCCGAGAGGCGCTGATCCAGTTTCACCAGCAGGTGGTGGGACCAACCCTTGAAAAACCTCCAGAACCAGGTCCAACCCCTTTTGAGGATCCAAGCGAGACACAATGCCCACCAGAGGGATGTCTCCGATGGAAGACAACCCGCATTGTTCGCGCAACTTGGCTTTGCAAGCCTTTTTTCCCGCTTCCACATTATCGATCCCGTAACGAACCGGCAGCAAGGAATCGGATTCCGGATTCCAACCCTCCACATCGATTCCATTTAAAATCCCCACCAGATCTTTGGAGCGGGTGCGGAGCACACCCTCCATCCCTCGACCAAACTCTGCTGAGGATTGGATCTCCAAGGCATAAGTGGGGCTGACCGTGGTCAAAAGATCCGCATACACCAACCCTGCTTTCAAAAAGTTGACTTTGCCGAAGAACTCCAGCTTTTCAGGCGTAAAATCAGCCCAACCAAATCCCGTTAGAAAAAGTACTTCTTTGGAGAATAGCCCTTGGTAGGCGATGTTGTGGATCGTGAGCAACGCGGCGGTCTGAACATAAAAAGCGTCAATACGGTAGAGGGTTTTGAGATAGGCCGGAATCAATGCCGTCTGCCAGTCATGCACATGAATCACATCCGGCTTGAACCCAACCAGCTTGGCGCCCTCCAACACGGCGCGCGAAAAAAAGATAAAACGTTCCGCATTGTCCTCATAATCTCCGGCGCCTGTTCGGTAGAGTTCTTGACGATCAAAATATTTAGGCGCCTCAATAAAATACACCTGAACATTTCCCCAACGCGTATGATTTAAAACCGCTTTTTCAACCTTTTCCCCCAGGGGAATCCAAAAAGGGCGCCCCACCGGTTTTAGGGAATGGGGGCCTCCTCCCACGGAACGGTACTTAGGCAAAAAAAGTGCGATCTCATGCCCCTTTTGTGAAAGCACCTGGGAAAGCGCTCCCACCACATCCGCCAACCCTCCCGTTTTGCAAAAGGGAACCGCTTCACTGGAAGCCATTAGAATGCGCATATCTTTTCTTAGTGATTAGGGGATTATTAGTCCCCCTTCATGTCAGTTAGAAATTGGGCCGCCAGTTCGGGAGGAGTGGGATTGATATAAAAACCAGTCCCCCACTCAAAACCTGCCACATGGGTCAACTTAGGCATGATCTCGATGTGCCAATGATAGTGTGGAAGATCCATCTCTTTTAAGGGAGCGGTGTGAACAATATAATTCAGAGGAGGGTTTTGCAGGACCTGGTGAATTTGCCCTAAACTCTTTTTCATGATCTGAGCTAGATCCACCACTTGGTGTTTCTGAACATCTTCGAAATGGGCCGAATGAATTTTGGGGATGATCCAGGTTTCAAAAGGAAATCGGCTGGCGTAAGGCTCAAAGGCCACAAACCCCTCGTTCTCCGCCACCACGCGCCGCCGATCTTCGGACTCTTCGCGCAGAATATCGCAAAAAACACACCGTTCTTTATAATCGTAATAGGCCTTGGCTCCCGCCATTTCTTGTTTAACCCGAATAGGAACCATGGGGGTAGCGATCAGCTGAGAGTGAGGGTGGGCCAAAGAAGCCCCCGCGGCCGCGCCGTGATTTTTAAAAATCAAAATGTACTGCATGCGCGGATCTTTTTTAAGATCGATCATCCTATCGCGGCAGGCCCAAAAAACATCTTCGATCCTGCTGGGCTTCATCTGAGCGATGAACTCGGTGTGAGAGGAAGTTTCAATAATGACTTCATGGGCCCCCAGACCGCTCATTTTATCGTACATCCCTTCTCCTTCCCTGTGAATGGCGCCTTCCACTTGGAGGGCGGGATATTTATTGGGCACCACGCGGATCCACCAGCCGGGTTGATCCTTCAAGCGCCCGGGTTCATGGTAGGCCAATATCTCCGGGGGCGTTTTAGATTCGTTACCCGGACAAAAAGGACAGTTCTGAGGGTCGCCTCCCAAGCTTTCCGGAGAACGCTTAAAATCGTGAGGACGAGTTCCACGTTCGGTGGCGATAATCACCCAACGGCCAATGATGGGATCTTTCCTTAATTCAGGCATTATAAAGACAGTTCCAAGTTCTAAGTCTGTGGGACCCGATTAAGATCGGGGAGTGCCGCTCCATACGTCCTTAAGATCCGGCCCTATGTTCTAAGTTGGAATCAGAAATAACATCCGTTTCCTGAACATCTGTCTGCGGGGTGAATGAGTTCTCTGTGGCAGCAACCACTAACTCCGTCTGCACAGATTCAGATGGCG
>JACQJM010000169.1 GCA_016205045.1 Elusimicrobiota bacterium
GGCCACTTTGTGAAACGCTTTTTGCACGAAGTGATGCAGAAGCCCTGCGGTGCGTTGATGATCCTTGATCTGCTCGGGAGTGATGCGCGATTCAAAGAACTGGATAAGGTTTCCTGAAGTAGCCACTCGGACGCCCAGGCTGCGAATCAGCTCAACGGTCCCCCCATCCACACGGGAAATATAGGGAACCTCTCCCTTGTGGGAGTATTCCATGGCTACCCGCTTAGAGCGGGACAGAAGAATCCTTAGTTCTTGGACAAGCTCCTTCCACTCCGCATACAGTCGCGTTTGACCTGGCAGGGAATCTAAACTGCTGGTTTCAATACGATGCACCAGCTTGGTGGGGGTTCCTCGGGCCGGAATGAAATAGAACCATCGGCGGGTACGGGTGACGGTGGAGTCTAGCTGCAGGATGTCATTGGCTAAAGGGTTGGACCTCTTAAAATCAAACAAAAGCCAGCCATCTAGTTTTTCCTGCTTTAAAGCTTCTTGGATTTTATGGATTCTACTTAGCACTTAGAACCTAGCACTTAGAACTTAATTTAAGGGGCCCGTCACTTTCTGGGGGTCGAAGAGTTTATTGAGTTCCTCGGCGGTGAGCAGTTTTTTTTCGAGAACCACTTCCCGGATCGTTTTTTTGCGAGAGAGAGCTTCTTTGAACACTTCCGCGGCCTTGGCATACCCGATTTTAGGGTTGAGCAAAGCAGCCAGGGAAAGGCTTTTGCCAAAGTACTCCTCGCATTTTTCCCTGTCCACCTTGATCCCCTGGATGCACTTCTTGCTGAATACCGGTAGGAAGTTAATGAAAAGCTGGGTGGAGGTGATTAGGTTATGGGCTGTCAAGGGCGTCATCACGTTGAGGTCCAGTTGCCCCGCTTGAGCCGCCAGGTCCACCGCGAGGCTATTGCCGATGATCTGAAAGCAGATCATGTTCAAACATTCCGCCAGGGAGGGGTTCACTTTGCCGGGCATGATGGAAGAGCCGGGTTGCACTGCCGGCAAAATGATCTCGGCAAATCCGGTCGTGGGACCTGAGGCTAGAAGCCTCAGGTCGTTGGCGATACGAATGAGTTCCAGGGCCAATTCCTTCAAGGCATTGGAGAAGGCCACCAGAGGCCAATGGCTTTGCAGGGCCATGCGGGCATCAGAGGGTGTTTTCAATTTAAGCCCCGTGATGCGGCCCAGATGGGCCACCGCTTTTTCGCGAAATCCCGGGGCGGTATTGGCTCCTGTCCCAGCGGCTGTTCCACCCAAGGCAATTTCTTCAAGCAGTTCCCCCCTTCTTTGGATTTCTCGCGAACTTTTCTGGATCGCCTCGGCATAGGCTTTAAATTCCTGTCCCAGCGTGATGGGGACCGCATCTTGAAGATGGGTGCGGGCGGACTTGAGAACGTTTTTAAACTCCTGGGATTTTTTGAGAAGGCTTTTTTCCAGGGAATGTAAGACCGGCAAAAGCTCTCGACTCTGGAGCAGCGCGGCCAGGTGGGTCGCGGTGGGATATGTGTCATTGGTGGATTGGGCCATGTTTACATGGTCATTGGGATGGACGGTTTTATAGTTGCCCTTTTTCTTACCCAAAATTTCCAGGGCGCGATTGGCGATCACCTCGTTCATGTTCATGTTGAACGAGGTGCCCGCGCCGGCCTGAAAAACATCGATCACGAACTGGTCGCGCCACCCCACCACCTGCTGAGCGCCCTCAGGGCGCTGTCCTGGCTTCGCCAGCAGGTGGTGGGGCCACTTTCCTTCCAATATTTCGTCGCAGGCTTTGGTGATGGCTAGGGCGATTTTTTTATCCAAAAGCCCCAGCTCGGAGTTGGCCAGGGCACAGGCTTTCTTGATGGAGGCGTAGGCACGAATGAGGCTAGGATGGGCTTTGAGCCCTGAGACCGGAAAGTTTTCCAGGGCCCGGAGTGTCTGGATCCCGTAATAAGCATCCGAGGGAACCTGCTTCGTGCCCAGCGAATCTTTTTCAGTCCGATAAGAGCTCATTATTCCCACTTTAAACTTTAAACGGTAGTTCCTGGTTATTATATCTTTTCCACGGCTTTTGTAGATACCCAGCCTTTAATCCCTTCCTTGAGAACTCCTACCTCCAGCCAATCTCCCTTTTCCTGGATCACCTGGACGCGCCGACCTTCGGGCACATTGAAGGCTACGGTAAAATTAGTTCCCGGTCCGCTCCTGATTTCAGCGTTGGATTCTAGGACCACCCCGAGGTTGGAAATGCTTGTGTTGCGCCTTAATCCCCACCAGGACAGAAAGAGAGCTTCTGCCAGAACCAAGGTGATCAGAAAAGGTTTTAATCTCCTTTTTTTCCCTGGATTCTGCCAGAAGAGGTAAATGCTTAAAAAGATAAGGCTGATCCAGTATCCCGCGAGGGAGAGGGCGGTTAATTCCTGTAAGGAGAGGAGATGATAACCGGCATACAGCACGCGGGGAATTCCTGCTGGAATTAGGTCTTCCCCTACTTTTTTTAGAGCGAGTTCCAGATTGGACTGGATGTCTGAATCTCGGGGGAGAAGAAGGGTGGCTTTTTCATAATGAACGACGGCTTTGCCTAATTTGCCATTCTTAAAATAAGCGTTGCCTGAGTTGTACTGAAGATACGGATTTTCAGGATTTTTGGAGAGCAGTTCTTCATAAAGGGTAGCTGCCATGCCAAAATTTCCTGCTTGATATTGTTGGTTGGCCTGTTGGAGTGAAGCACCACGGAGAGGGATGGGGTTGATAAGATGATAAGTTGATAAGTTGATAAGTAAAATCCCTATCAACTTATAAACTTGCTTCGCTTCTCGCTTGGCTTCTATAAACTTATCAACTGTCATTTAAGTGTCTTTTCCAGTCGGCTCAATAAAGTTTCAATTTGTTTTACGATCTGCTGATTTTCTTGGGATTCTAACTGATTCTGTGGGACCCGATTAAGATCGGGGAGTGCCGGCTCAACACGCTTTTGGGGTCCGGCCTGTGGGGCGAATCGGATAAGGTCCAGATGTTCCCAAGTAGACTTTATTTCTTCTGCGCAGGTCTCCGCCGTTTGGGGAGACTTTTCCTTCAGGATTTCCATCAATTTTTTTAAGGTTAGTCCACTCACAGAAATTCCCAATTTATCGCTCAAATACCCCGTTAGACTCTCCGAGAGTAGGGTGATAGCTTGGGATGGGTTTTGGGAGAAAAGAGGGCCTGCTTCTTTCACGCGTCGCAGCGCCTGAGAGTAAGCGCGGCGAAATCGGAAACGCTCCGGATTCTTTTCTTGCCAATTCCTGATCTGGGACAGGGTCAAGCTGATAAGAAATAAAATTAAAGGAAAGAAGTGGATAATTTTTAGGTTAATCCAGGCAGAGAGGGCTAATCCCAGATGATTTTTGTACTCCGTTTCTTTAATATAGCGGATATCTTCCGCAATTTGGGTCACCTCGGAGGGCCCCTGAAGGGGAGTCGTAAGCGGGCGGGATGAAGAAGATCCTGGAAGGACGGTTAAGGGAATGGATGGGCTTGAACTGTGTGCGTACTTATGAGCGATGGGATCAAAATAGTTGAAAGTGAGCTTAGGAAACTCTATTTTTCCGGAAGCGGTGGGGATAAGAACAGTTTTGAAGGATTTAGACCCCTGCACAATATCTTTTTCTTTACTCAAAGACAGTTGGGGAACCATGTCATACACGCGTAAAGTGGGGATGGGCGGGATCTCGGAAGCCGCCACTGTTTTTAGATTGCCTTCTCCTTGGATGGTGATGGTAAGGTTGGCTGCCTCTCCGGTTTTGAGTTCTTTCCTGTCCAGGGAAGTGGAAAGGGTATAACGGCCCACGGCTCCCGAAAAGGGCCTGGGCTTTCCTTCCAGGGGGAGGGGTTTAATGTGAAGGTGGATGGGATCGGTGCGCAGCTCCTTGGTTTGAGCGGACAAAAGACCTTGGGAGAAGAACTTCTGAAAAAAATCTGAAGAAAAAGGATCCGCTTCAAAATCCTGCTGAACTTGGCAGCGAATAATAGCGGGGCCAATGGTGGTGTCTCCCGATTGAGCCCCAAAAAGGGCTGTTTTAACTTCGGTCACGTAGTAAGTACGACCCTTATAATTTTGTTGGGAATGACGCAGGGGTGGAAGGTCTTCACTCAAAAATCCGGGTGTTTGAGGAGGAATATATTCCGGATTCCCCAAAAGGCTGATGGCGGTGTAGAATTTAATGCTCAATGTGATCTGTTCGTTCACATAGGCCTCTTTTTTATCCACCGAGGCGGTCACCAGGATGTCCGGGGCTCCTGGGAAAGAAGAACGTGAAGGTTGGGGAGCGGCGGTGGGGGGTGGGGTTTGAACGGCGGCGTTGGGGCGGACTACCTTTACTTGAATAGGTTGGGTTTGGACCGTTTTTCCCCCCACTTGAATACGGATAGGTCCGAGTGTGGCTGTTCCTACGAAACGGGGAGTTAAAACATAGGTGTAAACCACAGAGCTTGAAACCTGGCCATTGATGATGGAAATATTTTGACTCCTACCGGAGGAGTAGGCGTTAAAGTTGGGCATGGAAGGAAGTTCGGGATCAGGGATGTTGCTGATGTTGCCCCCCACCGTGACGGAAAGCATCACCTGGTCATTGAGGGTGACTGTTTCTTTGTCTACCGTGGCGGAAAGAGAAATATCCTGTCCCCAGCAAAGCTGGGGCCCCAGCGCGAATACCCCTAGAAGGGGTCCCCACGCGAATAGCGCGCGAATTAGATGCGAATAACTTCTAAGAGACCTATTCACGTGTATTCGTGTTGATCCTTTATACTACCAATCCTGCTCCGTTTCGGGAGTTTTCTGCTTTTGGTTTTTAAAACGACGATTAAGCATTTGAGGATTGGCATTGGCCTTTTCTTTTTCTTTCAAGGCTTGAAGAAGCCTTTCCGCGTCTTCCTGGGACATGCCGGAGGATTGGTTTTCATTCTGTCCTGAACGGTCCGGTGTTTTATCGGACCGTTCAGCCTGGGAGTTTTGGGGTTGTTTCTGATTTTGAGATTCTTTGTCTTTTTTATTTTTGGACTGGGATGAATTTTTTTGTTGTTGGAGACTCAAAAGGTAGTTAATTTTGGCATCGACATCCTTAGGATTAAAAAGAATAGCTTTTTTGAAATTTTCTGCAGCTTCTTTGTACTGCTTCATTTGAAAAAGTGAATTTCCTAAATTATAAAAAGCTTGGGCTCTGAGTTGAGGGTCTTGGGATTGAGCGACTCTCTCGAAGCTTTCTTTGGCCTGTTCAAATTTTTGGATCCGATAGAGGGAGTCCCCGGCATTGAACAGAGGCGTAGGGTCTTTAGAGTTTCTTTGGGAGGCCTGACCGTAGTATTTCAGTGCCTTTTCGTATTCTCCTTTTTTATAGGCAGAGTTTCCTTTATTGAGGAGACCTCGGGTGGTGGCTCCCCAGACATGCTGGGGGCCCAACACGAACAATATGCAAATAACAAACGAATACATCCGAATCGTCATATCATTCGCGTCCATTTGCGTAGGGGCCCCCTTTGGGGAAATTCGTGATCTATTCGTGTTAATTTTTTCTCTGGCAGAAGCATCTCGATTAACAATAACAGAATCGCCAAGAGCAAAGGTATTTGAAAACGATTCTTGTATTGATGAATCAGTCGGTGACTTTTGGAC
>JACQJM010000170.1 GCA_016205045.1 Elusimicrobiota bacterium
CCACTAAGGATGCCGGAACCATTGCAGGGCTGGAGGTGGTGCGCATCGTCAATGAGCCTACCGCGGCGTGTTTAGCGTACGGCATTGATAAGAAGGGCAAAGACGAAAAGATCATGGTGTTTGACTTGGGGGGAGGAACTTTAGATGTCACCATCATGGACTTTGGCGGAGGAGTTTTTGAAGTGGTTTCCACTTCCGGGGATACCCAGTTGGGGGGAACCGATATGGACAATGTCTTGATGGATTATGTGGTTTCTGAGTTTAAGAAAGAAACCGGCATCGATCTCAAAAAAGACCCTATGTCTACCCAGAGAATTAAAGAAGCTGTTGAGAAAGCCAAAATTGAGCTCTCTTCCGTTTTGGAAACGGAAATCAATCTCCCCTTCATCTCTGCCGATCAGACTGGTCCCAAGCACTTGATGCTCAAACTCTCCCGAGCCAAACTGGAATCTTTGGTAGAGCCCATCGTCAAGCGTTGCAAAACTTCTATCGATCAGGCATTGACGGATGCGAAGCTCAAGACCACGGATATCACCAAAATCATCTTGGTGGGCGGACCGACCCGCATGCCTATCGTGCAGAAGTTTGTGGAAGATTACGTGGGGAGGAAAGTGGAACATGGAATTGATCCGATGGAGTGTGTGGCTAATGGGGCGGCGGTTCAGGCCGCCGTGTTGACCGGGGAAATTAAGGATGTTCTTCTCTTGGACGTTACTCCCCTATCTTTGGGAATCGAAACCTTGGGAGGTGTTTTCACCAAGCTCATCGAGAGAAATACCACAATCCCCGTGCGAAAGTCGCAAGTATTTTCTACCGCTTCCGATAACCAGACCGCGGTGACGGTGCACGTGCTTCAGGGAGAACGAGCCATGGCTAAGGACAATGTGTCTCTGGGCCGTTTTGATTTGGTGGGTATTCCTCCTGCGCCACGTGGAATTCCTCAGATTGAGGTTACCTTTGATATTGATGCCAATGGTATTTTGCACGTGACCGCCAAAGATCTGGGCACCAAGAAGGAGCAGTCCATTAAGGTTTCGGCTCCCAATAAGCTCAAAAAAGAGGAAGTGGAGAAATTTGTAAAACAGGCGGAGCAGTTTGCCGAAGAGGATAAAAAGCTTCAGGAGAAGGTGCAGGCTAAAAACGAGGCGGATACGGTTTTGTATGCTACGGAGAAAAGCCTGAAGGATTATGGGGATAAGGTTTCTCAAGATGAGCGCTTGGCCATCGAGCGGGCTTCTTCTGAGCTTAAAGAGGCCCTGAAGGGGGATGATGTTGAGAAAATCAATAAAGCCAAAGAGGAGCTTTTGAAAGTCTCACATAAGTTGGCTGAGACGATCTATAAAGAGGCTGCTCAAAAGAGCCAGACGACCACTAATGGAGAAAAAACTCAGACATCTGCCGATGGAGAAAAGGCAGGGGCTTCGGGCAAAGATAATGTGGTGGATGCGGAAGTGGTGGACGAGAAGGAAGAAGGAAAATAATTTAAAACAGAATGGAAATTGAGTTTCCCAGGGATGCCGCTCCAAAAACCGAGGTCACCATCTGCGGTGCCTCTGCCCCTCCCTGCCTGCCGGCAGGCAGGTCGGGCTTTCATTAAGTGTGGCTCTGCGAGAGGCTTTTCTCCGAGCAATCTCTGGTCAACTATCTTTTGTAGTTATATTATCTTCTGAAAGAAAATAGTATTAAAGTAAGGATAGATAAATGAAAAATAAAGCGCCGAAGATAAATCAGAAGAACTGCATGCATGTGTGGGAGTGGCCCTTTGAGGATGGTCGGGCCACGGTCTCTAGCCGCTGCGTTAAATGTGGCGCAGAGAAGAAGTGGTTGAAGCCAGTATTAAACTAGTTCGAAGTTCTAAGTACGAAGTTCTAAGTTAAATTAAGGATTTCCTTAAAATAACATAGAACCTAGCACTTCGCACCTAGAACTAGTTTCTGCTTCAGCAGAAACTATATGGCAAGCGATTATTACCAATTACTGGGTGTTCCTCGCAATGCTACGGCCGACGAGATTAAATCGGCTTTTCGTAAAGCAGCTTTAAAATACCATCCCGATAGAAACCCCGGAAATAAGCAAGCTGAAGAGAAGTTCAAAGAATTAAACGAAGCCTACGAGGTTCTTTCCGACACCAAGAAGAGACAACTGTATGACCAATTCGGTCATGCCGGGGTCTCCGCCGGAGGCGGACAGGCAGGGCCAGGTGGTTTTGGTGGGGTTGAGGGGGCCGGTTTCGGAGATGTTTTTGGCGATATTTTTGAGAATTTCTTTAGCGGTGGCCAGCGATCCCGCACACGTAAGGGCGCGGACTTAAAATATGAGGTGGAGATATCTCTGGAGGACGCTTATCATGGAACCCAGATTCCTGTTCATTTCGAGAGAACAGAACTCTGTGATGTTTGCGGAGGTCTGGGAGCTAAACCGGGTTCTGGGTTAAAGCGGTGTACCACTTGTAAGGGTTCCGGAAGAGTACAGTTTGCCCAAGGTTTTTTCTCGCTTACCCAGACGTGCGGTCAGTGCGGCGGGGAAGGACAGATCATCGAAACCCCATGCCGTCATTGCCAGGGCTCGGGAAGAATGCGCAAGCGAGCTCAGTTGACCGTAAGAATTCCCCCCGGGGTTCATGAGGGGTCCACGTTGCGTATTTCGGAAGCGGGAGAGGCTGGAGGGAAGGGAGCTCAAAACGGGGATCTCTATGTTTTCATCCGTGTCAAAGCGCATGCCCAGTTCGAAAGACAAGAAAATGATTTGATTTATAGCTCTCCTATCTCTTTTCCCAAGTTGGCGATTGGATGTACATTAGAAGTACCCACCCTCAACAAAGAAAAGGCCAAGATTCGCATTCCCGCCGGAACGCAAGATGGAGCCGTTTTTAGAATTCGAGAAAAGGGGATGCCCAAGTTGGGGCAGAGGGGATATGGGGATCTTTTGGTCAAGATAAGAGTAGAAATACCCCGGCATTTGACCGACAAGCAGAAAGAAATACTAAAGGATTTTTCTAAAACCTTGGGTGAGAAGGAAGAGGAAGAAGGCGGCATTTTTAAGAAGATTTTTGGATCGGAATAGGGAACTTTTTTAGCTTACCGGTGTCTTACCTCCTGTCGGGTTAGTTTAATCCATAGGAGGTATCATGAAAAAAATCATCGCCAGTCTCTTCAGTGTCGCCTTCACTTGGCTCTCCGGTTTTTCTTGGGCCATGGAAGTGACGGTTTATAATCAAAATCTAGGACTCATTAAAGAGAACAGGTCCTTCTCTCTGAAAACGGGATCCAATGATTTAAATGTCGCGGATGTGGCGGCCCAGATTGACCCTACCAGCGTGCATTTTAAATCCTTAACTGCCCCCGACTCCGTATCGGTTTTAGAACAAAACTTCCAGTATGATCTCATAAGCCAGGAGAAAATCTTGGGAAAATATTTGGGGAAGGAGATAGAGTTGGAGCGGTTCTCCGGGGTGGGAGGGGATAAGAGAGAAATGATCAAAGGAGTATTGCTTTCCAGTTCGGGAGGACGTGTGATGCAGGTAGGAGATAAGATTTATCTTAATCCTCCTGGGAATCCAATCCTTCCTAAACTTCCGGAAGGATTGCTCACTAGGCCTACGCTGCTATGGAAGATCAATTCTCAGAAAGGAGGAGATCACAACTGTGAAATTAGCTATTTAACCTCCGGTATGGGATGGCGCTCAGATTATGTTCTGGTGACGAATCCTCAGGATGATCAGATGGACCTCAACGCTTGGGTGACCATCAACAATAACTCGGGTGCGACTTACAAGGACGCGCGGCTTAAATTGGTGGCAGGGGATGTGCATCGGGCGGATGAGAATAGATTCGTGAGAGACGCCCGAGCAAAATCAGAGTCGTATGCTACAAATAGCGCAGTTCCCCAGTTTACCGAAAAGTCATTCTTTGAGTATCATCTCTACACGCTTCAACGGCCCACCACTCTCAGCGAGAATGAAACCAAGCAGATCGAGATGGCTTCGGCGGCTGGAGTTCCTCTTAAAAAACTGTTCATCTATGATGGAGTTCAGAATATTTATTGGGGGAATTTCAACGAATACTACAGAACCGATCCCAATTATGGGACTCAGGGAAACAAGAAGGTGTGGGTGATGTTGGAGTTTAAAAACTCAAAGGCAAATCACCTGGGGATGCCTCTTCCTCAGGGAAAAGTAAGGGTTTATAAAAAGGATACGGATGGAGCTCTGGAGTTTATTGGTGAAGATGCCATAGATCATACTCCCAAGGATGAAAATCTGCGGATCAAGATGGGGAATGCCTTCGACATCGTGGGAGAAAGAAAGCGGACCAGTTATCAGTCCGATACCCGCAATCGTTGGTTCCAGGAGAGCTTTGAAATCAGATTAAGAAACCATAAAGAGTCCGATGTGGTGGTGAAGGTGGTGGAACACCTTTACCGTTGGACCAACTGGAAGGTTCTGGACCCGTCGCGGTCTTTTTCCAAGAAGGACGCTCAGACGATTGAGTTTGAGGTGCCTGTCAAAAAAGACGGTGAATCCGTCGTCACCTACACCGTCAAATATTCTTGGTAACTACCCCCACCAACGGCTCTTCCACGACTTATTCCACCAAGATTTCAAAGGAATATGGGTCTGGGTGTGCCATCCTGCCTTGTTCAGTGACCACACATTATCCCATACCTGGTTCCAGTTCTTGCCGCCCGCCCAAACCAAATAGTCCCAATCTCCCGGAACCGAAGCCACGCTTGTGGCCCAGGGCCATTTAGTCAAAGTCTTCATTTCTCCATTGAGGTGGGGTGAACGTAAAAATACCCAGGAGCCAGCCGGCCAATCCCACCACCATTTGCTGTTTTTCATCCCGCGATACACGAAATGGGTGGAGGTAGATTTGATGCCTTTTTGTTTGCGGATGTCCACCACCTGATCATAAATGTCTTCCCAGGAGTAGGCATCCAGCCACACCAGGATATCCCAAGGGCCTGTCACCAACCACGCTCCGATCGCCTTATCCCACTTCTGGACTTTTTTCCAAACCGCTTCTGCTGCTTCCCGATCGGCCTGTATCAAAAGATAAGCCGATCTTTCCCGCCATTCATTCCAGCTCATAATAATTCTCGCCTCCCCATTGATGATTTACTGCTGAAAACTGATGAAGCTCGAGTTCTCAAATGCTCACCTCATAGTGCTAGGTGGGAAAGGCGCATTCTCCCCGTCAGTTCCCCGCCTTATAGGCAGAACCCCGGCCATCTCGCCTATCACGTTTACCAATTCCGTGTTGGAGGAAATTACTATTTTTGCGTTTGCCTCCAAGGATGTTTCCACCGCTTGAAGCTTTCTTAGGAGCTGAGCGTTGCCCACAAAATATGTGTTGGCCGCTTCATTGACAAGGCGGATGGCCTCGGCCTCACCCTCTGCCTGAAGTATTTTGGCCTGCTTTATACCCTCGGCTCGTTTTATTTCAGCGCGTCTCTCTCCGTCAGCCCGCGTTTCGGCGGCCGTGGCAAAATCAACAGCGGCGATCTTCTCGTTCTCTGCCTTGACCACCTTGTTCATGGTCTCCTGAACATCCTTGGGAGGATCGATTTCCTTGAGCTCCGTACGCACCACCTCGATCCCCCAGTTGGAGGTTTCCTTCAGGAGAATTTTTAGCAGCTCATCGTTGATTTTACCCCGTTCGCTGTTTGCAGATTTCAATGTCATGGTGCCAATAATGTTCCTTAATGTCGTTCGAGCCAGGTTTACGATTTGATATTGCACATTCCTAACATTATAAAGAGATTTCTTAACGTTTTCTTCGTCCGGTCTCACCTTGAAATAAACCTGGGCGTCCACCCGGGCGTTTAAATTGTCATTGGTGATGATCTCCTGGGGCTCTGCATCCACCATTTGTTCCGTGATATTTTCAATGAACATGCGATCAATAACAGGAATGATCCAATGAAATCCAGGCTCAGCAAAATGATGGAATTTTCCTAGTCTTTCAACAGCCCCTCGATGAGTGGGCCTGACGATTCGAATCCCCGCAAAGAAGAGGATGACGACCGCCACAAGAAACATTGGGGTCAGTAGACTAAACATATTTACAGCCTCTGATACTGGCATAAGCACCTCCCATTATTCGTTTTTGAAAATGAAGTTTTCCGAGGATTTCCTCTTGGCTACAACGGCGATAACGTAACAAATGTAGATGTCGTTTGCAAGTTTAGAAATTCCCCGAGGGGAATTTCTATTTCAAGTTTTTATCTTAAATAGATAAAATAAGACATGCCACAATTCTTTGTTCCCGCAGAGTGCATTTCAGACGGTTTTTTTCATCTCAAGGGGCCCGAGGCTCATCATTTGGTTCGTGTGATGCGCTACGGACCCATGGATGTGCTGGAGATTTTTGATGGAAAGGGTAAGAAGTATCTGGCTCGTCTGGACCGCATCCTGGGGACTCGGGAGGTGGAGGGCACTATTCTCTCTGAAGTGGGAGGGGTGTCTCCCCGTTATGCGGTGGGGTTATACTTTGCTTTGGTTTCTCGCGAAAAAGTTGAGGAAATTCTTGAGAAAGGAACAGAGATCGGAGTGTCCTACTTTTGCCCTTTGTTGACGGAAAGAACCGGTATCAAACTGCGTTCAGAAAGTAAGAAATCAAAACTGGAACGGTGGCGCCAAATTATCCTGGCGGCTTGTAAACAATCAGGACGCCCCCTTCTTCCTCCCATCGTAGCCCCTGTCTCTTTGGATAAAGCTTTTGGATCTTCCTCACAAGATTTGGTGCGGGAAATGTCTTACTCCCCGGGGCGAGAGGTATTTTCTTTGGTTGCCTGGGAACGGGAGAAGAGTTACACCATCCAAACGGCTCTTCAGGATATTAAAACTAGAATGGCTGAGGGCAGTGAAATTCGTTTATTTATAGGCCCCGAAGGGGGGTTTACGGAAGCTGAAATCGATTCTGCCAAAAACCAAGAGATCCGACCGGTTTCTTTGGGACCCTGTACTCTCCGATCCGAAACGGCTGCCCTGGTGGCTTCCTCTCTGTTGCTTCTTTC
>JACQJM010000163.1 GCA_016205045.1 Elusimicrobiota bacterium
AAATGGAGGCGCAAAGTTTAGATCAGGTGAGACTGGCTTTGGAGTGCCAAGCCGACATCATCCTCCTGGACAACATGTCCATTCCAACATTAAAAAAATCCATTCGACTCATTCACGGATCACGGATCGCGCCCGCCTGCCGGCGAGGCAGGGATCGCGGATCGCGCCCCTTGATAGAGGTCTCCGGTGGCGTAAATCTTAAAAATGTCCGGGCTATCGCCAAACTGGGAGTTGACCGCATCTCCATAGGACAGCTCACCCATTCTCCCAAAGCTCTGGACATGAGCCTAGAGCTGGAATGAAACTCCCCGGGGTAACCCAACTCATCCGACTCTCTGAAACGGAATCCACCCAAAAAGTCGCCAGAGAACTGGCCCTGAAAAATTTCTCAGAGGGGACCCTTATTTGGGCAGATGCCCAAACTCAGGGACGAGGACGCCTGGATCGCAAATGGGTTTCCCAAAAAGGAGGTCTTTATTTCACACTAATCTTAAGACCTAAAATCTCCCCACGACTACTAGCGGGGCTAAGCCTTGAGACAGCCCATTCTATTGCCCAAGCGTTGAAACGCAATACCCATTTAGAAACGCAGGTCAAGCCTCCCAATGATGTTCTGGCTCGATCCCATGCGTCACAACCTTATAAAAAGATTTGCGGGATACTCCCTGAGGCTTCGGGCAGCAGCCAATGGACGGATTGGATTTTGTTGGGAGTAGGCGTTAACGTGAACAATCCTATTTCTCCCCGCTTACGGCACGCCACCTCCTTAAGCCAACTAACAGGACATTCCCTGGACGGTGAAGAGGTACTTCGGGCCGTATTGAAAGGATTTTGGGAAAGTTATAGAGTGTTTCTCCGACAAAGATACTGATCATGTTTGCTAAGGAGAAACTGAAAGATAAGGTTGTTTTAGTCACAGGAGCCTCTTCTGGCATCGGATGGGCCACAGCCATTGCTTTTGCCCAAAAAGGATGCCGCGTGGCTCTGGCCGCCCGCCGTGTAAACAAACTAGAAGAACTCTCTCGAAAAATCCAATCCGAAGGAGCTACGGCTCTCGTACTTGCCTGCGATGTCTCAAACTCCAGCCAAGTCCGCTCGGTCGTTCAAAAAACTATAGACACCTGGGGCCGCGTGGACTATCTCATCAACAATGCGGGTTATGATAACTCCCGCCCCTTGACCGATCTGGACTTGGCTACCCTGGAGAAAATAATAGACACCAATCTCATGGGGACGATCTACATGACCCATACACTCTTGCCCCACATGAGAAAGCACGGCTCGGGACACATCGTCAATGTTTCCTCCATCAACGGATTGGTGGGTCTCCCTTACAAGGCCGCTTACTGTGCTTCAAAGTTCGGGGTGGTGGGGTTCACCCAAGCCCTGCGAGCGGAGCTGCGCGGAACAGGCATCACCCTCACCGCTTTCTGCCCGGGCACGGTATCCACTCCCATGACGGAAGAAGTCTTGAAGAACAGAAAACTGGTCATGGCGATACGCCCCAAATCAGCTGAGCAAGTCGCCCGTGTGATCGTGAAATGCTGTCTTAAAAAAACCCCTGAAAAAATTTACGGAGAGGTCCCTGGACTATTGATCAAACTGCTTCAACTTTGTCCTGGTTTTGCGGACTGGCTCTCCTACACCGCGGTTCGAATCTTCCGTCCCTTCAAATTTCATGCGGCCCCACGGTCCTAATGCTGGAAAATCTTATCAAGCAAAAAGCACAAGCGTTGGGGGCGAGCCTTTGCGGGATAGCTCCCGCTCGGCTGCCGCAAGAAGATCTGGACATTCAGGCTTATCAAGATTGGCTGGCCCAGAATATGCACGGCAGCATGGGTTATATGAAAACCCAGTCGCAGATAAGACAAGACATTACCTACTGGTATCCCCAGGCCCAATCCGTTATTTTGTGTGGTTTTAACTATCCCTCCCATTCTTTTGGTGCCACGCCTCAAGATTGCAATACAGGGAAATTTGCCCGCTATGCCTTGGGGCTGGACTACCATAAGGTCCTCCGCAAGAAATTAAAACAACTTCTTGTTTCCATTCAAGCGGAAAGACCTGAGATACACGGTAAGATTTTTTTGGATACCAGCCCCATCCTGGAAAGACGTTATGCTCGCTATGCGGGGATCGGCTGGAGTGGAAAAAACACAATGATGATCAGCTCCAAGATCGGCTCTTACTTTTTCTTAGGGGGGTTGGCTTTAGATATTTCATTGTCTTACGATGAGCCTGTCCCCGACCACTGCGGAACCTGTCGCCGCTGCCTTACCGCATGTCCCACAAAAGCTTTTCCTGAACCTTACGTGTTGAACGCCTCTCGCTGCATCGCCTATTTGACCATTGAGCATCGTGGACCCATCCCGGAACCCTTGAGAGATAAAATAGGCTCCTGGGTTTTTGGGTGCGATGTGTGCCAGGAAGTCTGCCCCTGGAATCGATTTTCTTTTTCCTCAGCCTTGCCGGAGATGGCCCCTCAAATCCAACCCGAAATTCCCCTTCAAGAGTTGGCGGAAGTGAACGAGGAAGCGTTTCAAGAGACATTTAAAAAAACTCCGGTGGAGAGAACCGGTTCCACGGGTTTACTAAGAAATTCCTTGCTGGCCATGGGCAATTCTGGAAATCCCGAGCACATTCCCACGCTAGAGACCTACTGCCAGAATCCTGATCCCATGCTTCGGGAGCAGGCCGAGTGGAGTCTGAAGAAAATCGAAGCTCGAAAATCGAAGATCAAAGCATGACATCCAAGCCCACAGCTCGAAATCTTCGCGTTTTAGTTCTTGTTTCGCTCTTCGTGCTTCAGGCTTCGCGTTTGTCCTATTCCCAAACCATCTCCACCGCAACCGTTTCCACCCGTGCCCCCCTTATCCTCAAAACGTTCGATTATCTTTTGACTCCTTTTTCTCAGGGGGCCATCGCGCGGTTACCGGTCATAGACACGGACCCCAATCGAGGGCCCACCATGGGATTCATGCCGGTCTGGGTGGTCCAAAATAAAAAAGAGGATCGTATTATCCATATCCACGCTCCCTCCATCACCTATAATCGTATCTTTCGCTGGAACACAACCTACCGCTACTACTACTACCCCACTCGGGATAGCGAGCTCGACTTTCGTGCCAGCTCCGCTTTTAGAACCAATCGCGAGATCATGGCTGATTATAAAGGGCCCGTCGCTGCCACGGAATTGGATGTGCACGTGCGTTTGAATTATGATCGTGATGGATCTAAACGCTTTTTCGGCATCGGTCCCAACTCCCGTAAGGAAGATGAGTCCAATTACACCTTGGAAACACTCATGTATTTGGTGGATTTCGGCTTTCCTATCATTTCCAATGAACCGTGGAAAATACGCTTAGGCAACCAATTCATGGCCAGTAAAGTACTAGATGGTCCCATCAGCGACCTTCCCGATATTGCCACCAAGTTCCCCCAATTTGCTACCCCACAAAGGCAAAAAACGATGCTCTATCACCTAGGTCTGGGGTATGATACCCGCGACCACAAAACCACCACAAAGGAAGGCGCTTACTCGGAAATTTATGCGGAAGCCTCCCGTCGCTTTTCAGGCAGCGACACCAACTTCCACCGCTATGGACTGGATTTTAGATGGTTCAAACCTCACTCCCAGCGCTGGACCCACGCCTTACGCGCTCAGATGCAGCAAGCTTTTGGAGGGAACATCCCTTTTTATTTGGAACCTTCTCTGGGAGGGAAATATCTTTTTCGAAGCTATGGAGAGGGCCGCTATATTGATCGCGGGATGACGGCCCTAAGCCTGGAGGAACGATGCAAAGTGTGGCACGATCTCATTGCTGGGGTTTTAGTAGAGATCAGCATCGATCCTTTTTACCAAATTGGGGCGGTGTACCCTAAAATTGATTCTTTTAAACCGAAATATATTCGCCAAGCCGTAGGGGTCGCCTTACGAATGATCGCCAGGCCTCAAGTGGTAGGTTCTTTGGATTTAGGAGTAGGCGATGAAGGATTGTCTGTCTTTGTAGACATCAACTACTCTTATTAAAAAGGGGACAGACCCCTTTTTTAGCCCCAGCGGTACTGGACCCCGAATCCCCCGCGAGGCCAATCACACTTTATATTGTCGAAGGGACACAGCATGCGGCAGGCGCCACACTCGATGCAGTTTTCGTAGGCAACCAAAATCTTCTTTTTGTGCTCTTCCCACTCATACACCTTGGCCGGGCATACGGTGGTGCAAGGCTTGTCCTTGCATTGAGTGACGCAGGGGCTCTTCTCAGAAGCATCTTTGATGGAGATGTGGGCTTCGGGAGCCTTTTTATAGGTCAGGAGACCGAGTTTGGATTCTATGTTCATCTGAATAGTTATGAGATATGAGTTAT
>JACQJM010000164.1 GCA_016205045.1 Elusimicrobiota bacterium
CCCCTGTGTGGCGCCCTGTTTTTAATTTTGCCATATTTCCTAAATCAACTATAAAGTATAAACTATTAACGGTAAGCTTAGGAAAAACTTCTTAACAGTTTATAGTTAATCGTTTATAGTTTAGCCTTGAGTTTTTATCTTATCACTTTATGAGTTCCCCTGCAAATTCGAGTTCTTCACTGCCCACCCAGCAATTTGCCAGGCATATCGGAGGATTTAGCTTGGCCACTCTTTTCTCTAGAATTCTAGGGTATCTCCGTGACGCCCTGGTGGTCGCTCATTTTGGCGGAGGCAGGCTTTCAGACACCTACTACGCCGCCTTTCGCATTGCCAACCTGGTCCGCAGAACCTTGGGGGAAGGGGCTTTAACCGCTTCCTTCGTCCCTATTTTAGAAAAAGAACGCCAAAAGAGCTCTGAGTCTGCGCAGGCTTTTTTTGGTTCGCTTTGGTCCGGCTTAGTCCTTGTGTGCGGCCTCTTGGTGATCCTGGGAATCTTAGCTTCCAGACCTTTGGTTCTGGCCCTCACCTACGGATTCACTGCCGATCCGGCGAAATTTGATTTAACGGTCCAGCTCACGCGAATCTTATTTCCTCATCTCCTGTTTGTGACCATGGCGGCCGCCGCCCAAGGAGCGCTCAATGTAGCCCGCCGATTTTTCTTGCCCGCCCTGGCCCCTATCACATTTTCCCTGTCTCTGATTGTTTACCTCTTGCTCCTTAAACAGGGAATCTTTCCTAAGCTCACCCCACAGGGACAGATTATGGGACTCGCCCTATGTGCGGTGATAGGAGGGGCCCTGGAGTGGCTGATTCTTTTACCTCCTCTTTTTCGCGCGGGATTTAGGCTCGAGTTCAGAAATCCCTGGTCGCACCCAGGGGTCAAACAAGTATTGCTGCTCATGGGACCTTCTATTCTGGGACTGATGGTGGATCAGGTGGATACTCTCATTGAGATGACCTTCGCCAGCTTCATGCACGAGGGCGCCTTTACGGCCATTTATAATGCTAACCGCATCATGCAGCTGCCCCTGGCGCTCTTTGGCGTCGCCACAGCCAGCGTAGCCCTTCCCCACCTATCTCAAAAACTAGGTCAAAAAGATATGGTACAGTATCGAGAGACTCTGGGGCTGAGCCTTCGTCTTTTGGGATTTGTGCTGATTCCCGCCTCCGTGGGCCTTTTGCTCTTAAGCCTTCCCATCGTTCAAACTTTGTTTCAGCATGGGCAGTTCACGCTCCAGCAGAGCCTGATCACGCACCAAGCCCTGTTTTTCGCTGCGTGGGGTCTTCTGGCTTTCAGTCTGATTCGAATTGCGGTGATTTCATTTTTTTCTTTGGAAGACGCCATCACCCCGGTCAAAGTCAATCTGCTGGAGATCACCCTAAATGCCATCTTATGTTATGCGCTCATGCGGCCCATGGGAGTAGGGGGATTGACCCTAGCGGCTTCCCTCAGCTCTTGGGTGAGCGTTCTCCTTTTATTCAAAATACTCTCGGATAGGATAGGGGGGCTTCCCCTAGCTTCCGTGTTTCAGAGCTGGACCAGAACCACACTGGCCAGCCTTGGCATGGCTCTTTTTCTGTGGGAATTTAGAAAAATGGCTTCCTTGCCTCCTTGGGCCCTTACCTTTGCCTCTATGCCTTTGGCCTTGACCTTGTACTTGGGCTTGGCCCGTCTCTTGCATATGGAGGAGGTCGGAATCCTCGCCAGTATCTTTCGGCGCAAGAACCAGTAAAACCTTGAGTTCATCATGAGCCCAACCCCTGAGCTTAAACATTTGCCTCACTCTCCTGGGGTCTACCTCCTGCGGGACTTTTCACGCCAGATTCTTTATATCGGCAAGGCCAATGACCTTTCCCGGAGAGTGTCCCAATACTTTCATCCGGATCGTCAAACGGGCAAAACCCAAATTCTAGTTCCTCTGATCCGCGATATTGATTACATTCCCTGCCAGAATGAGAAAGAGGCCCTGATCTTAGAGCAGCAACTGATTCAAAAACAGAAACCCTCTTTTAACTTCATGTGGAAGGACGACAAATCGTACCCCACCGTCCGATTGAACCTTCAGGAAGATTTTCCTCGCCTGGAAATCACCAGGAAACGCAGAGAGGATGGGGCTCATTACTTTGGACCCTACCCCAAAGTTTGGCCGGTCAGACAGCTGTTACGCTATCTCTGGAAAAAGCGTTTCTTTCCTCTAAGGCCTTGTTCTTGGGATTTCAACACTAAAAAACCTCTCGCTCCTAAAAAAATCCAGTCCTGCCTCTACTACCACACCCAGGAATGTCCCGCTCCCTGTGCCGGAAGAATTTCCCGGACCCGGTATCGCAGGATAGCTCAGAAAGCGGCTTTATTTTTTAAAGGACGATATGATAAACTCAAAACCATATTTGAACGTGAGATGAGAGAGGCTTCCCGGGCATTCCACTATGAGCAAGCGGCTCAAGCCAGAGATCGGTTGCGCGCTCTAGAGCACATCCAACAAAGGGTCTCCCTCCATGAGCTTCAGGGAGAAGCCCTCGCCAAAAAACTGGAGAATTCACGGGCGGTGACCTCCCTGCAACAAGTGCTCGCTCTCAAAAAACCTCCTCTTCATATTGAGGCTTTTGATATTTCTCATTTGTTCGGAAAAGAACCGGTGGGCTCCATGATCTGCTTTAAACACGGCATCCCCTTCAAAAATCACTACCGTAAATTTAAAATCAGAACGGTGCGAGGAAAAAACCAGACGGTTGAGCTGGTGGCCGGCGCTCAGCCCTTATCCCACAAATCAGGTGGCGATGACCTTAAAATGATGCAGGAGGTCGTCTCACGCCGCTACAAAAGACTCCAGCAGGAACAAAAAGCTCTTCCCGACCTCGTGCTCGTTGATGGGGGCAAGGGACAGCTTCAAGTGGCCCAAGAGGCTTTCCAAAAACTCAATCTTTCCATTCCCTTGTTGTCCTTGGCCAAACGGAAAGAGGAGGTTTTTCTTCCCCACCAACCCGACCCACTTCAGATTCCCAGGGATAGTCCCGCTCTTCACCTTCTTCAACAAGTCCGGGATGAGGCCCATCGCTTTGGCGTCAAATACCACAGACAGCGAAGAACCAAAAAATTATTTTCGGAGGGTTCTGCATGAAAAGAATGATGACAACTCTTCTTCTCTCTGGATTTTTGATGGGGGTTTCGCTTTGCCCCAACTCCTCCTTGGCCCAGAAAAACGATTTTCCAAGAAAAGAGGCTCTCTTTCTCAATGCAGAAGATACAGTTTTACTCCATGATTTCGCTAAGCAAAATCTACCCCCCGTTGTGGAAGCCACGTTAAAAAATGGCATGAGGGTCCTGCTTTTGGAGAAACACTCCTCGCCTACCATCTCCTTTCATATTATGTTTCGGGTGGGCTCCGTGGATGAATCCCTGGGCAAAACGGGGCTGGCACATATGTTTGAGCACATGATCTTTAAAGGGACCAAATCTATCAACAGCAAAAATTATGATCGAGAAAAACCTGCCTTGGACGCCGTGGAAAAGGCAGCTCAAGAGTTGTTGCGCGAGCAAGCCAAGGGATCACAGGCGAACCCACAAAAACTCGCATCCTTAAAAAAGAATTTAGAACGCCAAGAAGCCGCCGCAGATCGTTGGATCGCTCACGACGAGTACGAAAAATTCTACGAAGAACAAGGGGGAGCCAACCTGAATGCTTACACGGGGGAAGATAGAACCGCCTATCTTGTGTCTCTTCCTTCCAACCGTCTGGAAACCTGGATGAGGCTGGAGTCAGATCGATTTAAAAACCCTGTTTTGCGTGAATTCTACCGTGAGCGAAACGTGGTGATGGAGGAGCGCCGCATGCGAACCGACTCCAACCCACAAGGCAAACTCTGGGAGGCACTCATCACCACCGCTTTTCAGGTCCATCCTTACCGCAACGACATCATCGGCTGGATGGGAGACCTAGAGAACATGAGCCTAACAGATGCCGAAAATTTCTTTAGAGATTTTTATGCTCCTAACAATGCGGTCGCTGTTTTAGTCGGAGACCTAAATCCCCAAAAAACATTGGCTTTATTTAAGAAACATTTCGAGACTATTCCAGCACGTCCCTTAAAAACTCACTACATCACCGAGGAACCTCCGCAGGAGGGGGAAAAACGAGTTTCCATAGAATTCGAGGCAGAACCTCAAATCATGATGGCCTTCCACAAGCCCAATCTCCCCCATCCGGATGACACCGTTTTCCAATTTATCAAAGCTCTCTTATCCGATGGCCGCACTTCTCGCCTCTATAAAAACCTGGTGGAAGGAAAGAAAATCGCTTTGAGTGCCAGTGCGGATTCTTCCGGGGTGGGAGAACGTTACCCCAACCTTTTTGTCGTGTATGGCGCTCCTCGTCACCCTCACACCGCTTCTGACTGGGAAAAAGGTGTCCTGGGAGAACTGGAAAAACTTAAAAAGGAACTTCCCACCACCCGAGAAATGGATAAAATCCGAAATCAGTTGACCACGGAGCTGGTGACCTCCCTGGAATCCAATGACCAGATGGCCCGAAAATTGGCCTACTACCAAACCATCGCGGGAAATTGGAGGTACCCCTGGGAACTTCAGAAAAGGTTCGGGGAAATATCCGCTCAAGACATCCAGCGCGTGGCCCAGACATACCTCCTCGATCACAACCGAACGACGGCCGTTTTAGTCCCCCAAAAAGCCCCCGCAGAAGGAGAAAAACCATGATCGCAAAAAACGCTGGAAGGGCCTTGGGGCTCATCCTTTTAAATCTCTTAGGACTGGCCACGCAAACTCAAGCCACTCTCCCTCCTCTTCCTCCCACCCCGGAAATTCAGATACGTCTTCCCCGCTCCGATCGCTTTGTTCTGGATAACGGCATGGTGGTGTACTTTATGGAAAACCATGACCTGCCGCTTCTGCACTTGAAGGCGATGGTCCACACGGGGGACGTCTACGATACCCCTGAAAAAATAGGTCTGGCTTCCCTCATGGCGATTGTGCAACGCTCCGGGGGCACGAAGCATTATGCTCCCGAACAGTTAGATGAAGAGCTGGAATACATGGCCATCTCTATGGGCACCACCATGGAGGAGGAATCCGGGGGGCTTTCTCTGACCTCTCTTTCTCAACATGCTGAAAAGGCCATTGATCTGTTTACGGAGGTGCTGCGTTTTCCCGTTTTTGACAAGGGTAAACTAGAGATTGAACGCAACAAAACACTGGAAGAGATTCGCCGCAGAAATGATGAACCCCGTCAGATCGTCAGACGAGAATCTTATCGCATCCTGTACGGCCCCAAACACCCTTACGGATGGAGACCTGAAATTTCAACCATTAATAACATTTCTCGGGAAGATCTTCTCCAGTTTCACCGCACTTATTACCATCCCAACAACACCCTCCTGGTAGTCGCGGGCGATATCTCGAAACAGAAACTTGTTCAGGAGCTTAATCGCACCTTGGGAGATTGGAAAAAAACCGAAGTTAAGTTGGCCACCGTGCCGCCCGTGAAGCCGGAAACCCATAAACAGGTCTACCTTTTTTCCAAACCCATAAATCAAGCCTCTTTACGGTTTATCCAGTTCGGTCTCAAAAGACATGACCCCGATGAGTTCAATCTGGAGGTTTTAAACGAGATCCTCGGAGGAGGCTTCGCTTCCCGATTATTTTCCAGGGTCCGGTCTCGGCAGGGGCTGGCCTACTCGGTCGGCAGCCGGTATACGAAACCCTCGGACTGGGGGTCTTTTTTCGTGACTTGCGGCACCAAGAATGAATCGGCGGTCAAAGCGGCGCGAGAAATCTTTAAAAACCTGGATGAAATTCGCCAAAAACCCGTGGCTCGAGAGGAGCTGTCCTATGGCAAGGGCTCTCTGATGAACTCCTTCGTATTTAACTTCACCACTCCCTTCAACATCGCGGAGCAACAAGCCAATTTAGAGTTCTATGGATACCCTTCCGATTATCTGGAAACATACCTACATCACATAAAGCGCGTGCAATCTGCGGACTTATTGCGCACCGCTCAGAAATGGATTAAGCCTGAATCCATGGCTATCGTGGTGGTAGGAAACCCTAAAAAATTTGACCAGCCTTTGACGACGTTGGGACCTGTTAAGGAAATGCCGTTGGACTAAAAACTAGGGGCTAGGGGTTAGGGGCTGGAATGGAGAAAAACAAAAATGAAAATATCTAGAAAAATCGTGAATAAAATGAAGAAATATCCCGCCTTTTACCAGAAAGTGTGGAAAGCGTGTGCTCAAATTCCTAAGGGAGAAACCCGCACCTACGGCTGGATCGCCAGAAAAATAGGAAACCCCAAAGCAGCCCGAGCGGTGGGAGGGGCGTTGGGTAGAAATCCTTTTGCCCCCACCATTCCCTGTCATCGCGTGATACGTTCGGATGGACATTTGGGAGGATACTCCGGCCCCGGCGGCCTAATCAGAAAGAAGAAACTTCTTCTTTCTGAAGTCCGAGGTCCAAAGTCCAAACTATCAGGACTTGCTGGCCAAACTACCTAACTCGAACATCGGCAGGAACATGCAGATCACGATGGTCCCGATCACGACACCCATCACCACGATCACGATGGGCTCGATCATGGAAGTGAGTCCCTTCACCGCAGTGTCCACTTCCTGATCATAGAAATCAGCGATTTTCGATAACATCCCATCCAAGGAACCCGTCTCTTCACCCACCGAGATCATTTGAATCACCATGGGTGGAAAAACATCCGCTTTTTTTAGAGGATCCGCAATTCTAGCTCCCTCTCGG
>JACQJM010000165.1 GCA_016205045.1 Elusimicrobiota bacterium
ATCCAGGTT
Organism: Elusimicrobiota bacterium; assembly: GCA_016205045.1. Lineage (GTDB taxonomy): Bacteria > Elusimicrobiota > Elusimicrobia > JACQJN01 > JACQJN01 > JACQJM01. Next base: position 10 of record JACQJM010000165.1, read on the forward strand.
GGTAAAGTCGCAAAAATCAGTTCTAAGTACTAGGTTATAAATTTTTAAGGAAGTTCCTTTTTAACTAAGAACTTAGAACTTCGAACCTAGAACTGGGAAAATAGCTTTTGCAAAAGCTATTTTCCTCGTAAGGCCACCTGCACGGAGTGGAGAAGCTCGTCCGCCTTAAAGGGTTTGGTCATAAACCCCGCCACCTGAGAAAACTTGGTGAATAGAGTTCGCGAAGGCTCCAAAGCGGTGAGCACAATGACGGGGAGGTGTTTGGTGGAGTCCTCTTGTGACATCTTGATCTGGAGAGAGTACCCATCAATACCAGGGAGCATCACATCCAGAATCAAAAGATCAGGTTTTTCGGTTTGGATGCTTTCCCAAGCTTGCCGTCCATTCTCACAGGTGGCCACCCGGTACCCGGCCCCCTCCAGGGTCATTTGGATGAGGTTGAGCATCTCCAGCTCATCATCCACCACCAAAATCTTCTTGGCTGTTTTATCATCCATAGAGTTAGGCACAGTCAAGAGAAATCACTTGTAGAGTTCAGCATATCGCTTGGGGTTGTTGGCCTTAAAATCATCCAGAAGTTTTTGACGATTTGCCTTCCAGGCCCCCGCTCCCTTGATCTTCCTCTGATTGGAATCGTACACTAAAAACTGCCAAATCTTTTTCCCTTCCTCTCTACTAATCTCGCATCCTGGTTTGGCCATCATACGCTTAACATAGCGTTCCCAGATGCCCGACTCGATCTGCCAGACGTATTTATCTTTAAACAGCTCGGGATGTTCTTTTTTGAGTTTTGCCAAGTTGGCCCCACGCTCAGCCGGGCTCTTCCCCTCCGTCTCCACGAACTGGGAGTTCAACGGCCGGGAAGAAGGATGGCACTTGGCGCATTTGGCGGCCACCAACTTGTACCCGTCCCGAACCTGAGCTGGGTATCCCTTAACGACATCGTCGATCTTCTCCGGACCAAAATCGTTGGCATAAGGGTCTTTCATGGCCTTTTCCTTTTCCAATTCGGCGGCGCTCTTCTTGGCAGAGCCATCTGCCTTTCCGCTCACAACCAACATAAACGAACCCACCAGAAACATTCCCATCAAAATCGCAATTCCTTTTTTCATGACACTTCTACCCCCTCTATTCCTTACAACAATTCCTACCCTCTATAACTTTTGTGAACACACTAACAAAACGGCGATGACTATGGATTCGCGCTTAAATCCTACCAACTCTCTTGCTTCTTGGCAATACTCAAAAGATAACTAACCAAATCCTCCAACTCCTGCCCTTTAATCTTCTCTCTCCAAGAAGGCATATAGAGAGGCGGGATGGGACCATCGGGATTAAACTTGGCGAGTGAGGAAGCTGGAACTCCATCCTGAATTTTCTTTTTCAGCTCCCCCCGGGTATAAGTCCCTACCACATCCACTAAAGTGGGCTCCTGCCCCTTGGCCATTTCCTCGATCTCCCAGGGCTTAGAGGAGTCCTGACCGGGCCCCAACGCATTGAAATTCCGCCTCCCGAGCTTGGCGTCCATCCCGTGGCATCCCTGGCACCCGTATTTATTAAACACGTATTTGCCATGTTCCACCGCATTGTTGAAATTGGGTTCCGGCTTGGGGGAAGCGTACACATAATAATCTTTGGGAATGGATTTATTGGAGAGGGAGAGAAGATACGTGGTTAAAGCCTTGGCCTCTTTTTCCTTGAGTTCCTTATAGTAAGGAGGCATTCCACTGGGGGCGATGGGTTCGGCATTAAACTTGCCCAGAGGATCATTGGACACAAAATCCATGGGGTCCTTGGTCAAATGGGCTTCTATCCAAGATTGCACACTGTATTTATCATGAGGAACTCCGGCCTCTTCAAAATTGTGCGGAGCGATCCTGGCCAGTGGTTTATCCGCGATATCTCCCAAATCCACGCTGATGACCCCTCCCACTCCCTTGAGTTGATGGCATCCGATGCACCCGTGTTTCTGAAAAAGATCCTTCCCCAGGGCCGCCATCTCCGCTCCGCGTAATTTCTCGAAATCGGCATGGCACTTGGCGCAAGAGGCTTGGATATAAGGCTGTTTGAGAATAGGCTCTTCCCACACCACCGTATGTCCTTCCGTCACTTTATAGTGGGCTTCCTCTAGGGTAGTCGACAATCCTTGCCCCGCATGACAAGTGGTGCAGCCGTACTTCTGTAAGGGATGGTTCTTTACTAACACCGCCAGATCCGGATGGGCTTTATAAGGGTTCTCAGGAATATCGCTGGTCAGGGAGGGATTGGTGAACTCATCCATGGCGACATGGCAGGTGATACAACGGTCCACTCTTCCTAAATCCTTGGCGATAATCTGCTTAATCTCGAGAGGGTGTTTTCTCCAAAACTTGATCTGGGTTTTGAGAGCCTTCTTTTGTTCTGGATCCGAGAGGGTGGCAAGTTTTTTTCCCAGGGAGTCGGCTGTTTTTTGGTAATACGCTCTTTGGTATATCTTCCACTCGCGATGGTAATCGATCCAGAATGCGATCAGGAAAACAAGCAGGATGGAGAGGTTAAAGAAATTAAAGAGTTTTCGTAGGCTCATGATACTAAGAGCGAAGCGCGAAGCTCTAAGATCGAATTTCGCTCTTCAAGCTTCATGTTTTGAGCTTCATATATTTAAACTGAACTGGGGAAGTGTAAACACGTACTTGATATCGAACCCCAGCCGGAGTCCCATTTTGAGCAAAACACCCATCATCATCAACACCAAGGACATGGTGACGATATACCGCGTCCAAGACAATGTCCGGATATAGCGTTGCGGCACCAAGAAACCAAATAAAAAGTAGGCAAAACCGAAGAAATAAAGCCAGGGCAATCGATCCCAGGTGATCCCCTGAAAAAGGCAAATCAGGGAGAAGCCCGTCAAAGCTGCTCCGCACCAGAGAAAAGCTTTCTTCCAATTGATGTCTTTTTGAATAAGCTTGGGAGCCACTAATCCTAATCCAAAATAGGCCAGGAGTAAAAGCCCCCCTGCCCACATGGGAAGACTCCACGTGGGGGGCGGAGGAGCCTTGACCTTTAACCAAGATTCCCAGGGCCAGTACCATTGGTAATTGGGACCCCTGCAGAAGTACCCAATAAAGATCAAGATAAACCACATGGCGATGCCCAACAAAAATAGGGTGTTGGCAAAAGGTCTTTCCCGGATGGAGTAATACCCAACCCCCCGAGGGTCTTCATCCAAGTAAGGAATCGCCATGAGTCCGATGATGATCACCGTAGGGATGACCACTCCGGCGATCCAAGGATCGAAATAGACCAGCAGTTCCTGAAGTCCCACGAAATACCAAGGGGCCTTGGAGGGGTTGGGGGTTACATTGGGATTGGCCACCACTTCCAGGGGCGCATTCTGGAGCACGCTCCAGAGCAGAATCACCAGCACACACCCCGCCGCCGCCATATACTCTCGCACAATAAGGTTAGGCCACACCTCCACCTTTTCCTCATTGGGATCTCTCGGAGCTGCCGAAAAACTATCCTTGCGGATGCGCCAGAAATGGAGGATGAGTAGAACTCCCACCAGCAAAGGGACCGCCACACAGTGAAGGACATAGAACCGTAAGAGAGTGTTCTCTCCCACCGTGGTTCCCCCCAACAAAGTGAACCGAATATCATTGTTGATGCGCATCCCCATCAGACTTCCAAAAGGACCCTCATTACCCAAAAAGGGAGAGGCTCCTGCCATATTGGTTCCCACTGTCACGGCCCAGATCGCCAACTGATCCCAAGGCAATAAGTAGCCGGTAAAAGAGAGAAAAAGAGTGAATGTCAGAAGAAGCACGCCTACGCCCCAGTTGAACTCCCTGGGCTTTTTGTAGGCGGCGGTTAAAAAGACCCGCATCATATGCAGGATGACGAACACCACCATCGCCTGAGCGGACCAGCGATGAGCGTTGCGCATAAGTTTTCCCAAGGTGACCGCAAACTCCAAGTCCTTCATGTCCCGGTAGGCCAAATCAATGGTGGGGCGGTAATAGAACATGAGGAGTACCCCGGTGAGGGTGAGGATCAAAAAGAGCATGAAGGAAATGCCCCCCAATCCCCAGGTGTAAGTCCACTCAATGGCGCGCTTGCGCACCTTGACCGGATGCAGGTGCAACCATACGTTGCCTATGATGTGAGCCGCGCGATCCCGCGGGGTGTCTTTCCAGACTCCTCCGCGAAAGATGCTGCGCCAAATTTGAGAATCGATGACCGTTTTTTTGATCTGATCGAAATCCAATCGTTTCCTACCGTTGGGCGAGACAGGAGGCGTTACTATATCAGCCATAAGCTATAAAGTTATTGCGTTACTAGCGTTATAGAGTTGCTTGCGTTCATCACTCGTTTCATGACCCAATAACCCGATAACGCTATAACTATTCATACCGTTGCTTGATATTGAGCGAAGAAAGGAGATTTATCGCGGAACCCGGGCCTATTTTCCAAAATCGCTTTATCGATGATCAAATCCCCGGTGGAAGCGATCTCCACGGCACAGCGATAGAGGGGTTTGGGAGCGGGGCCCGCGATGACATCCCCCTCGATATTAAAATTAGAGCCGTGGCAGGGACAGCGGAACCGATTCTGGTCCGCGAACCAGTTGGGAGTACAGCCCAAATGGGTGCAGCGCGCCCAAAATACGGTGAACCCCTTCTCGTTCCTCTCAATCCAAACTCTTTGTTCGTTCTGCCATTTTAAGGAAACACCCATGGGATAATCCTTGGCAGGACCCGCGTTGAATTTCTGAGAGGGTTCATAAATGACATTGGGAAAAAAGAAACGGGCTGTCGCTGCAGCGCTGGCGGTGAAAAAAACCACCAAGGCACTCCAGCCCAGCCATAAAAAATTGCGGCGAGTCATGGCGGCGTTGGCAGGAACAGACTTGCTGGCCGGAACTGGTATCGGTTGCGAAGTAGGTGTTGTGGGTTCAGACATGAGTTCAAAAAGCTGGGAAAAAAATGTAACACTTACCTTACTTTCTTGTCAAGTTACCCTTGGAAATGGGGGGTTGATTTTTAGTGGATTTGGGCTTAGACTTTATGCATGCCCCTCTTCTTTTTGCACCTCCTGCTTCTTTTTTCCTTATTCCACAGCAGACTCTCTTACTCTCAGTCCCCCTCCCCGCCCTCGGTTTCCGATGCTCCCTATAACTTCAAAAAAGAACCCCTTAAAAAGAAGGATCGGGGATCCATGGAATTTCTCGGCTACCGATTTGATGAAAAAACGGGGATCATCCTTTCCCCCACAAATCAACCCACAAGCAGGTCTGAGATCTCCTCACTACTCCAACCCTTTACCTCAATAGAGGAAGTAAAACCAGAATCCCGTACAGGCTTAATCACTGTAGGATACAGGATTGATTATCAAACGGGCCACATCCTGGACCCTAAGACCAAGAAGCCGATAAATCGCCTGGAAGCCACTGCACTTCTTTACAGCTTTGCTCTCGGAAACAAACACCTCATATTGGAAAGGGCGCATCACCTGTCTTCCTCCTATCCCGATTCTTCGAGTGTTTCTGACATGGTCCGCGAACTTCTGTCAAGAGAGAAAGGGGTGATGCCCCAAGAATTGATGTCCGTGGCAGACACTGCCAAAACCAATTCTGCCAACTTAAGACAACAGGTGGAGCAGGCGTACATACACTCCACTCAATTTTGGGATGGGCAAAGCTTTTCAGATGGAATAAAAAAATCCAACCTCTTGACACGATCTTCTCCACCTACAGCTCCTCATCCCAGATCTTATCCTAAAATTCCTATCTACTTTGATGAGACAGAGAAAAAAGTAGGGAAAGTCTTGTCACAAGACATTACCACGCGACTGTCTCTAAATCCTGTTGGAAGAGAGCTTCTGTCAAAATTTAAAGACCGATTTGGAAGAATCAAGCTCCCGGGAGTCTTGGTCACCTGGATTGATCCCAGGGCAGGAGCGATTTACAACTCCCAAAGCAAATCTCTGATCGTCAACCAACAATATATCTTGGATGGGCTCCTCTCCGATTTTCCCGAAAAAGACCGCGATAAGATGGGGCAACAACTGGGCGATCCCAAAAAATTGGCAGATTATCTCTTAAAAAATCCCAAAGCCCGTGCCCGATTCGTGACCCAGAACGACGTCCCCATTCTTCACGAGTTAACCCACGCCTGGCAGGATAAACGGGGCCATCTTTTTTTAGAAATGAACCGGGGCCACCTCCCAGGTGTAGATCCCCTGGAAAGCGAATACGAGGCTTTTCTTAATCAGTCCCGCTACATACACTATCAACTGATGAAAGATGCAGAATCTGTGGCATGGAACAGGTACTTAAGCACCTATTTGAGTTTTATGGTGGACTTTGATCTAGGGACCGAGAGCATCCATCAAACCTACTCCCGCGACTGGCCCGAGGGAGCTGCCACATTCGCCACAACGGATTCGCTACAAACAGAACGTTTGGGTGTCACTCGCCGCCTGATGGAAGATCCCAATCAAAGAGTGATCCAGCAAATTAAAATCCGCGGGATGAAGCACGGAACACGAGTACTTCAAGAAGAAAAATCTGACTATAAACGCAGAATGGATCAGTTCCTTAAAACAGAATATCCTCAGTTAAGACAAGAAGCTTATGCCCAGATACCTAAATTATCCTCGATTTACATTAATAAAGGCCGCTTGGACTACACGTTCTCTCTCTTGCGGTTGCAGCTTCTTCTGGCCAAAGCGATCAAACCCCAAGACGTATCCAGGATAGAAAAAGATCTTGGAACCAATGCCCTCATCGTAACCGACTGGTTGCCGCGTGATTCTTCCCTGACCTTGGAAGATAAGCTAGGCTCTCTCCACAACCTTCTCGACTATTATGATCAGAAAAAAGAGCCGCGCCCCAAAGCTTTACAAGACCTACGGTTTAGCCTTTGTACTCAAGCCGCCAATACCTACTTGGATTCTGCTCATCGAGAAACCGATCCTAAAAACCGCAGCGTCTATATGGACGCCGCCGAATTCTACGCCAAAGAAATCAATGACACAAAACTCCTGGAAGCGATCCAAAAAGAGCGCACCGCGAAATAGATCAATAAGTTAAAATATCCCCACTGTGAAGAATGTTTCTTTTTGGTCCGGTCTGTGGGGAAAACTCCGAAAGCACATCCGTGAAAACTCTCTGATCCGTCCCGGAGATAAAATCTTAGTGGGAGTGTCCGGGGGACCGGACTCCGTTTGTCTCACCCACTCCCTGTCTCTTCTCCAGAAAAAGTGGGGATTGAAACTCCATCTCCTTTATATAGACCACGGTCTCAGAAAAGCAGCCTCTCAAGAAGCCCGATTTGTCCGGTCCCTGGGGAAGAAACTAAACCTCCCGGTGACCATTCGAAAAGCACCCGTCTCGGCCTATGCCCACCACACCAAAAGAAGTTTAGAAGACGCAGGGAGGAATCTACGTTACCGAATTTTTCTGAGGGAAGCCAAAAGATTGAAATTTAAAAAAGTGGCCACCGCTCATCACTTAGATGACCACGTGGAAACTGTTCTTTTAAACCTACTGCGCGGGACTCAGGCTAAAGGATTAGGAGGGATACCCGTCCGAAGATCATTGAACCCCTGCGCTGGCAAAAATGAGCCTGGCACCTTTTTTACGAAAAAGAGAGCCAGGCACTTTTTGCACACAAGAGAGGAAGGAAAGAATAAGGTGGAAGTCATTCGGCCGTTGCTGTGCTTGAGGAAGGCGGAAATTTTGGAGTACTTGAGGTTCTGGAAATTGCGCTACCGCGTGGATGGAAGCAATAAGGACCTAAAATTTACACGCAACTGGGTCCGTTTGAAGCTTTTGCCACTGCTGGAATCAAAAAACCCAAAAATCCGAGAAAATCTTCACCGCCTGTCCCAATCAGCTCTAAGCTGAAATCCTCATTGGGCCCCCCACCCTCTCCCTCCCCCTCGAGGGGGGAGGATAAAGGAGGGGGTGAATAAAAAAATGCAGCACATCTCAATCGCTACAACCTTCCAACCGGAGAAATCAGGCTAAGTTAATTCTTCGCCTTCCATCCCCAGAAGATCGTGGATAGAGTGCTCAAGCTTATCAATGGTGACCGGTTTGAATAAAAGTCGCACACGATCCATTTTGGGCACTTTTTTTCTTGCCTCTTCCGGCTTCACGGCCGTCATAAAAATCACCGGAATACTAAATGTTTCGCTAGAGTGTTGGAGGCGATGATAAACGGTGGAGCCACTAGCGGCCGGCATTTGAAGATCGGTGATAATCAAATCGGGCTTGAGCTCGACCGCCTTGTGCACCGCCTGTAACCCGTCAAAAACAGCCACCACTTCATAGCCTCGTTTCTGCAGAGCCTCCTGAATCAGACGCACCAAGTTGATGTCGTCATCCGCCAATAAAATCAAAGGAGGTTTCCGCATCTTCTATATTTTTACCAACCCCCAGCCCCTAACCCCTAACCCC
>JACQJM010000160.1 GCA_016205045.1 Elusimicrobiota bacterium
ATACCAAGGGGTTAGGAAGACTCACAGCGCCAGGAGTCTTCGGCAAAAACTGACTGATGCAGAAAGGCGCTTTTGGTTTTTTCTTAGGAATCGAGGCTTAGAGGGATTAAAGTTCAGGCGCCAAGTACCGATTGGGTGTTATTATGTGGATTTTTATTGTGCTGATAGAAAAATCGTTGTTGAATTGGATGGAGGTCAGCACTATCAACCTATTGGGAAAGCAAGAGACGTAGAGCGGGATAGATATTTTAAATCTCTGGGATTAAAGGTGTTGCGTTATTCGGATCGAGATGCCCTAATGCAACCAGAAGAGGTGCTAAAAGATATTCTCAGAGTAGCGGCTTCGTGAATCCTCACCCTGCCCCTCTCCTTGGAAAGGAGAGGGAGAATGAGGAAGGGATTATAAAATAGATGATACTCAACTCTAAAGTTCCTGAAGGTCTTCTCGAAAAAAAGTGGGATAATCATCGTTTTAATCTCAAGTTGGTCAATCCTGCCAATAAACGCAAATTTGAAATTCTTGTGGTGGGGACGGGACTTGCAGGTAGTTCTGCCGCGGCTTCCTTGGCGGAACTGGGATACAGTGTGAAAGTATTCTGTCTGCAAGATAGTCCTCGACGAGCTCACTCCATTGCGGCTCAGGGAGGCATCAACGCGGCGAAAAATTATCCTAACGATGGGGATAGCATCTACCGGCTTTTTTATGACACCATCAAGGGGGGAGATTTCCGTGCCCGTGAGGCCAACGTGTACCGCTTGGCTCAAGTTTCTAACGCCATTATTGACCACTGTGTGGCACTGGGAGTTCCTTTTGCGCGAGAATATGGCGGGACTTTAGCCAACCGTTCATTCGGGGGGGCCCAAGTCTCGCGCACGTTTTATGCCCGCGGTCAGACCGGCCAGCAACTTCTCTTGGGAGCTTACAGCGCGTTGATGCGTCAAGTCGCATCAGGCCGGGCACAGGTTTTTCCGCGCCGCGAAATGTTGGATGTGGTTGTGGTGGATGGGGTGGCACGGGGAATCACCGTTCGCAATTTGGTGACAGGGGCATTGGAATCTCATGTGGGTCACGCGGTTCTTTTATGCACGGGAGGTTATGGGAACGTTTTTTATCTCTCCACGAATGCGGCAAATTCCAATGTGACGGCAACATGGAGGGCGCATAAGCGGGGGGCTTTCTTTGCTAATCCCTGTTTTACCCAAATTCATCCCACCTGCATCCCCATGTCCGGAGATTATCAATCCAAACTGACCCTTATGAGTGAAAGCTTGCGCAATGATGGGCGTGTTTGGGTTCCTAAGAAAAAGGGAGACCTAAGGCCTCCCAATCAGATCCCTGGGGAGGAACGGGATTATTATCTGGAGCGAAAATATCCTAGTTTTGGAAACTTGGTTCCCCGCGATGTAGCTTCCCGTGCGGCCAAGCAGATGATCGATGAGGGGCTTGGGGTGGGGCCCACCGGTCTGGCGGTGTATCTGGATTTCGCGGATGCGGTCAAGCGTCTGGGAGTGGACGTTATCCGGGAAAAGTACGCCAATCTTTTCGATATGTACTACCACATTACGGGAGAAGATCCCTATAAGGTCCCCATGCGGATCTATCCGGCGGTGCACTACACCATGGGTGGGCTTTGGGTAGATTACAACTTGATGACTACCATTCCCGGCCTTTTCTGTTTGGGAGAGGCCAATTTTTCCGATCACGGAGCGAACCGTTTGGGAGCCAGCGCTTTGATGCAGGGTTTAGCGGATGGCTACTTTATTGTTCCTTATACCCTTGGAGATTACCTGGCTGGCAGCAATTGGGGAAAAGTAGAAGTGGCGCACCCCGCATTTAAGGAATCGGAAAAAGCAGTTTCAGAGCAGACTAAAAAAATTCTGTCCATCCGAGGGAAACGCACTCCCACCGATTTTCATAAGCAACTAGGGCTGCTTCTTTGGAATCAGTGCGGGATGTCCCGAAGTGAGAAGGGACTTAAAGAGGTGTTAACCAAGATACCCCAGATCCGTGAGGAATTCTGGAAGAACGTGACTATCACGGGAGAAGAGGGGGAGTTTAATCAGGTTTTGGAGAAAGCCGGGCGTGTGGCGGATTATTTAGAATTCGCAGAGCTTTTGGTAAGAGATGCCCTGCACAGGAAGGAGTCCTGTGGCGGTCATTTTCGCGAAGAGTACCAAACCCCAGACAATGAGGCTAAGCGGGACGATGCCAATTTCTGTTATGTGGCCGCTTGGGAATTCAAGGGGCTGGGGAAGGAACCCCTACTGCATAAGGAGCCGTTGCAGTTTGAGTCTGTTCACCTGACCCAGAGAAATTATCAATGAACGGATTGCGGATTTTATGAATCTAATCCTAAAAGTGTGGCGGCAGAAGAATGCTTCCAGTGAAGGCCGATTGGTGACGTATGAGGCTAAGGGAGTTTCACCCGATATGTCTTTTCTGGAAATGCTGGATGTGGTCAACGAGGGTCTTATTTTAAAAGGGGAAGACCCTATTGCTTTTGATCATGACTGTCGTGAGGGTATTTGTGGCATGTGTAGTTTAATGATCAAGGGCTGTGCCCATGGGCCCGAGCGTGGGATGGCCAGCTGCGAACTTCATATGCGCTCATTCAAGGATGGAGACACACTCACCATCGAACCCTTTCGCGCTAAGCTTTTTCCCGTGGTCAAGGACCTGGTGGTGGATCGCTCCGCGTTCGATCGCATCATGGCGGCGGGAGGCTATGTCTCGGTCAATACCGGTTCCGCCGTAGAGGCTAACACGCTTCTTGTTCCAAAAGAAAAATCTGAGTTGGCCATGGATGCTGCTGCCTGTATTGGTTGCGGAGCTTGTGTGGCGGCTTGTCCCAACGCTTCGGCGATGTTGTTTGTGTCTGCCAAAATTTCTCAGTATGCCCTTCTTCCCCAAGGAGACCCCGAACGGAGAAAACGGGTATTGTCCATGCGCCGTGCCATGGATGAGGAGGGTTTTGGCAATTGTTCGAACGAAGCGGAATGCGAAGCAGTTTGTCCGAAAGAGATCAAGCTCAGCAATATCGCCCGATTGAATTGGGAATTTTTAAGGGCCAGTCTTCTTTCCAAGGAATAGAAATGAGTTCACAAGAGAAGTTGGTCATGATCGTAGAAGACGATGATAGTGTTCTGGAATTTTTGGAACATGTAGTGGGTAAAGAAGGTTTTCAGGTGGAAAAGATTCAATACGGAGACAAGGCCATGTCCAGGATTAAGAAAGTAATTCCTGCGCTGGTTATTTTAGATTTGATGTTGCCTCGCTATGGAGGATTCGATATTTTGAGGGAGTTACAAGCAGAAGGATTGGCCTCCATTCCCATTGTGGTGATTACGGGTCGTTACACGGATAAATCCACCCAAGAGATGATTCGGAGCGAATCCAATGTCGCTGAATTTATTGAAAAACCTATCCAACCCATGGTATTAATTTCGACCCTTCACCACATCTTAAAAACAAAATCCCCTCATTCGGCTTAGATGCCTGAAAACAACTGGTTAAAACCTCTAAAAATCTTTTTGGGGCTTGCTGGCAGTATTTATGGCTTGGGGTATCTTGATGTAACCCTGCGAGCCAGGGCGGCCTATCTGCAGGGGGAAAAATATTGGCATTGGCATAACCACGCTGAAGAGAAGCGCTCCTATTATGAAGCTCAATTTGAAAAGGATGAAAAAAAGCTAGAGGCTAAATTGGCCAAGGGAGAATTGGACCAAGAAGAGTTTCAGGATGAGGTACAGATTCTGCGGGTTAGAAAAGAGTATGCTCTGCAAGAGAGCAATCTCAAATACGCGCACGCTTGGTATCAGACTGCTGCGCAAATTTTGACTCCTCCTGAATCGAAATGGGTAAAGTTAGCCAGGGAGAAAATGGTTCAGTCCAAGGCCTTGTGGGAAGAGGAGCTTGCTTCTCAAGGAATATCTGCTCCAAATTTTTGAGGTGTGGGTAAAGAAAGATATCGATAGGGAGGGGTATTGGCGTGTGTGCATGTGGGATAGTTTGGTAAGCGGGGCCTGTCCAGGGTTGCCGCTCCAAAAACCGCAGGTGCCATCTGCGGCACTGCTGCCCCTCTCGGGCCGTCCAAATGCTAACTGCGGTCCTGCGAGAGGCTTTTTTTCGGGCAATCCCTGGCCACCCGTTTACCGAGCTTTTTTTAATAAATCTTGACCATCGCCTGAGGAGGGAAGTGTGGGATGAAACGTCGCCGTTTTTTTCGTTTTCTGTTGGCGTTTGTTCTTTTACCGACAGCCTTTGCGGCGTTGATGGCAACGGCCAAGGCTTTCGGCATGGCCCTCAAACGCCCTACGGGGAATGTCCCCTTTTTGATAGGTTTTTTCACCTACCCTTTATTCCAATGGATTTTTTTTAGACCTCTTCGTGTGTATATCTTCGGCCATGAGCTTACGCATGCTTTGGCGGCATGGTTTAGCGGGCTTCGTGTGCGTCGTTTTTCCGTTTCTAAGACTAAGGGACATGTTCTGCTGACGGGAAGCAACACATTCATTGCCTTGGCACCCTACTGTATTCCTTTGTATGCCTTGTTTTTGATAGTTCTGTTTTTTGTGATGCAGTGGTTTACCCAGCTAAATTCTTATGGACCTTATTTGCATGCCCTGGTGGGTTTTGCGTTAGCCTTTCATTTTTTTCTAACGGGTGATATATTGTGGTCTAAAAAACAGTCGGACCTTTCCCAGGCGGGGGGAGTATTTTTCTCTTTAATGATTATTATTTTGTCCAATTGCTTAGTCTTGGGATTGGCGCTCAAACTTTTTTTCCCGCACTCTTTTTTCCTGAAATCCTATGGCATGGAATGGTGGACCGGAACCCTCAGTTTTTGGAAAGGATGCTATGCTCTTGTCCAGAGAAATTAGGCGTAAAGCATTTCATGGGTTAAGTCTTTTATATTTGTGGTTTTATTTAAGGCAGGGGCGAGAAGCCTTTTTATTGCCCATGGGTATATGGCTTTTGATCGTTATCTTTTTTGAACTCGGAAGGTTATGGAGCCCCAAACTCAACCGGTGGGTGATGGCTCCTTTTGAATCTTTTCGTCGCCGGGAGGAGAAAACCAAGCCTAGCGCTATTCTTTATACGGCTTTGGGGTGTTGGCTGACTGTTTTGTTTTTCGGGCAGGGCCGCGAGGTGATACTGGCCTCTTTTCTATTTTTGGCTTTGGGAGATGCGGCCGCAGCCTTGATCGGGCAAGTTTGGAATTGGGGTTCCTTTACTATTCGAGGATGTAAGAAAAGCCTGTCTGGGAGTTTAGCCTGCTTTGTGGTTTGCTTTTTTGTCGCTTGGTTCTTGGGTCTTCCTCCTAAAGCGTTATGGGGTGGAAGCCTTGCCGCCACAATTTTGGAATTGCTGCCTCTTCCCTTGAACGATAATTTCTGGATGCCTCTAGGCTCTGCCTTGGTTCTTTCCGCCCTCATATAATTGTAAAATCCTCAAGCGCTACACCACCATAGAATGCGAATATCAAAAGAAATCACGAAAAGAATCAGAAAAGTTGCGCGCCGATTGGGGAAATGGGTTCTTCGGTTGTTCGGTCTTTTGCTCATTTTTGCGGTGTTGGTTGTATCAGTGGCCACGGTAACTCTCAAGGCGATGTTCACTCCAGAACACCTTAAGTCAGTTCTGACGGATCAACTGCAGCAGGTGTTTAAGCGGCCGGTCCATATGGACCATGTGCAGATCATGTTTTTTCGCGGGGTAAGGGTTCGAGGATTGAGAATCCTCGAGTCTCCAGATTTTCCCGGACGTGATTTTATTTCCAGTGAACTTTTAGTGGCCAGATTGCAACTCTTGCCTCTTTTGAGAAAAAAAATCATTTTAAGTGAATTAGAATTGATTGCTCCTCGTATTGTGATTATTAGGACAAAAAAAGGAACTTGGAATTTTTCCGATATTGCCACCTCTTCTACCACTCAGGGAGGGATTCCTGTCATGGCCTGGACAGTTCATCGCGCTCAAGTTCGGGATGGAACTCTCATTTACGAGGATGTTCCTCTGGATTTGAAACATGCTGTCACTGGGTTCAACCTAAGGGTTACGGGCTTTGGATTGTGGGGTGAGTTTCCTTTTGAAGTGTCTTTTATCTCTAAAAATAAAATCCAAGGAGAGAAATTAGATGCTCGATTCGCCCTGGAGGGCTGGATGGATTTGGCGGGCCTCAATTGGGCCAAGGCCACGTTGAGAGAAGGGGAGATTCGCTCAACGATAGAAAGGAAATATCTCGAGGCTCGTTTCTCGGTCCACGGTTTTTCAAATCCTCAAATTGATGTTCAGGTTGATATTCCAGCTTTTAAATCCCAGGATGTGCCGGCTATTTTAAAATTTCCTCCGGGATGGTCTTTCGCGCCGATTCGTTGGAATGTGAGAACCAACATTGCCGGCTCTTCCCAGTTGAGTTTCTCTTCTGCGATCAGGATGGGGTCTCTGCAGTTGGCCGCAGATGGGAATCTTGATTTTTCAGCCTCTAGTCCTACCGTACGTTTGCACGGCGCTACCAATATATTTTCCATGGAGGACGTGGCGAGAGTGTGGAGTGAGTTGAGCCCATACCGTTTGGCGGGCCGCGCTCAACTGCAGGTAAATCTTGCCGGACCTTTTCAGGACATGAGCATCCGTAAAATTTTTATTTCCCTCTCAGGCGCTCGGGGAACGCAAAAAGATTTTCGGGCGTCAGGGGTGGACCTCCTTTTTTCCGCCATTGACGATTTCCGCCAAACTTCTTGGAGAATATCCCGGGGAGAGATTCGCTCTCCGGAACAGTCCTGGACGCATATCAGAGCAGGAGGCAAGCTTTTGGAAGATGTGTTCACTGTTTCCGATGGAAGAGCGATATGGAATAACATTCCTCTCCGTCTATCTCTTCAAATCAAGCCTTTTTTCTCTGCCCAGAGGCGATTGGATTTAAAACTCTTTCTAGAGAAATTGGATTTAGATAAGACGATAAAGCTAATGTCATCTTTAAAACCTTCCGAGGGGACTTCTCCTGTCGCTAGCTCTCGCCCTAGGCATAAATTGTGGTGGCTTAGAACTTTCAAGCGTTCTTTACCCCGAGGATTCCCTTCTTTGGCGGGGGAGCTGGAATTGAAAAAAATTACACACCCCTACTTTACCGGAGATCACTTTAGAGCCTCCTGGGATTTAAAGGGTGTTTCTCCGGGCGTTAAAAAGTTAGAAGGAATTGTGCGGGTGGATTGGGGGCCTGGCATCGTGCGCAATATCCCCCGTTTATCGCAGCAGGAAAAGATATTGAGGGTTATTTTTTTACCCTTCACGGTTTTGGGAAAACTTAATGGCATGGGAGTTTTGAAGGTTTCAGAGGAGTTCGATCTGCCCTATGATAAAATCCATGGGGAATATGCCTTCCATTTCGGCGTTATGGAGGTTCGTCCCTTCTTTGTGGATTCTCCGGATGTCTCTGCCGTATCGCAAGGAAAAGTAGATTGGGTCTCAGAAAATCTCGATCTTAGAGTTTTGGCTCGAGTGAACAAAACATCTAAATTGGGAAGTTATCCGGAGACATTGACCGATGAAAAGGGGAGGCCCACCATTGGATTTTCCATTGATGGACCCATGACTCAGCCTGCCGTGAAACCCCATCTAAAGAAAGTGGAGTCAGGGATCATCGAGCGAATTATGGAGCAGACCTTGAGAGGAGAGGCGCAAAACTTGACACCTCTTTTTCAGAATAAATAGCTTCCGAATTTTTGATTCTGCTGGAAATAATGTAATATTTTATAGGGGAGGAGAGTTCAATGACTAGGTTGAGCAAATTAGATGTGGTGGGTCTGTTACAGGAACACGGGGCTATTTTGAATGGGCATTTTCAACTTCCTTCGGGGTTTCACAGCCAGACTTATGTGCAAACAGCATTGGTGCTTCAATACCCGCACCTAGCCAATAAAATTGCTAAGTCTATGGCGACCCAATTCCCTCAAGAGATCGATGTCGTTATTTCTCCTGCCATGGGAGCGGTGGTCATAGGCCAGGAAGTGGCTCGAGTTAAGAAAGCAAGGGCGCTCTTTGCGGAGCGTTCCAATGGTGTTATGGTTTTAAAACGCGATTTTAGATTGGAAGGTGGAGAGAAGGTCTTAGTCGTGGAGGATGTTTTGACTACCGGACGTTCCACGGGAGAAGTGGTGAGCTTGGCTCAAAATTATGGGGCCAAGGTGATGGGAGTTTCTGCTATTGTAGATCGTTCTACGGCCCCGATCCCTTTGAATTTTCCGGTGCGCGCCTTGATTTCTTATCCTTTACAGGTTTTTCCGCCCGATCATTGTCCTCTGTGTTCTCAAGGTGTGCCGGTGGCCGCTCCGGGCGCTGCCATGCCTAGTTGATCCGTGTAAGCTTACCGCTTTAGTATATAAACCAGTGAAAAAACTGTGGCCTCTTTTTGTGTGCTTAGTTGTTTTGGTTGGGGGTATTGCCCTTTCTTTTCCGTTTTTTGCCCTTTACTTACACCACCATAAGGGGATTCCTATGGGTTGGGTGGGTTTCTTTCTGTTTTTGAGTGTTGTGGCAGGGGCTTGTTCGTCCGCGATAGGGGGCGAACTTTCAGATCATTGGGGTAGAAAGAGGGTGATGGTTTTTTCCCTTTTTCTGAGCTGCGTGGTCACTTTGGGCATGGCATTTGCTATTTGGAAAAATGTTCCTGCAGGATGGTTGATCCTTATCCATATTGTGAGAAGTTTTTTGGGGCAGGCTTTTGATCCGACCGCTCGTGGCTGGGTGGCGGACCAATTCCCGAGCCATCAGCGAGCTCGGGCTTATAGCTTTTTAAGGACTGCCCACAATCTGGGTTGGGCGATAGGCCCCGCCCTGGGAGGATTTTTGGCGGAGAGCTCCTATTTTCTTCTGTTCTTATTGACGGGGACATGCATCTTTTTCTGTTGGATTTGGATCTTGATGGCGTTGCCGGATCAGTCCATTGTGGGGACGCAGATGCATTGGCGTTTAAGAGAGATGTGGCTTTCTTTGAAAGATCCGCGTTTTTCCTCTTACTTGATTTATGTTTTCTTTTTGGGGGCATTGATGGGGCAATTAATCACCACCTTTTCGGTCCATGCTTTTGATTTTGTTCATGTGTCAGAAAGACAAATTGGTTTGCTTTTTTCACTCAACGGGGCATGCGTGGTATGCCTACAGGTCCTGGCCACACGGTTTCTCACAAGATGGAGACTTACCCACTGTTTAGCTTGGGGAAGTTTGATCTATGCCGTGGGCTTCTGCGGAGTCGGTTTTGCCACAACTTTTTGGCATTTGGCGATAGCCGTGATCATCGTGACATTGGGGGAAGTTTCCGTTTCCCCTTCTCTGCCAACCCTGGCAGCCAATTTGGCTCCTGCTCCTATCCGGGGCAGATACATTGGCATGCAGGGTTTGGCCCATATGTTGGGTTGGGCTATGGGGCCTTTGGTGGGGGGTTGGGGTCTCCAGACTTTAAGTGTTGTGTATCCTTGGCTGACTTGGGTTTTATTATCTTGTTTAGGCGTAGCAGCGGCGCGTGGATTCTGGACTTTACAGAAAGACATTCAAGAATCGGAGGATGGTTTACTGGTGGAGGTTGTGGTCCCGCAAGGAGCCGTGTAATGGGTTGCTTTCCAATGGGGGGGAAAATAGGATGATTGAACGTTATACAAGACCGGAGATGGGGAAGATATGGTCAGAATCGGTTCGATTTCGAAAAATACTGGAAGTGGAGTCCGCTTATCTTAAAGTCTTGGCCCAAGAAAAGCAAATTCCTGAGAAGGAGTTGAAGGTGTTTGAGCAGTGGGTTCATCGATTGACTCCGCAGGCGGCTAAGGAATTTGAGGGACAGAGCCAGCATGAAGTGCTTGGGATTTTAGAGGCGATTGCCAGTAAAATTAAAAAAGAGGCCCCCAAATTATCCCGCTATCTGCATTACGGACTTACCTCTAACGATCTATTGGATACGGTATTGTCCCTACAATTAGTGGAAGCGGCCGATCTCTTGTTGGAAGGGTGGAAAAAAGTTTTGGATCGTGTCAAAAAGCTGGCCTTAAAGCACGAATTGACCTGGATGGTGGGCCGTACCCACGGCATTCATGCCGAACCCATTACCTTGGGGGCTAAATTGGCGGGTTGGCATGCCGAGATTCTCCGAAATCAGGAGAGGCTGGGGCATGCTCGGGAAGTAGTCCGGTATGGTAAATTTTCGGGAGCGGTGGGAACCTTCACTCAGGTGGGACCCCGCTTGGAAGCCAAAACCTGTCAGAAGCTGGGTCTCCTTCCGGAACCGGTGGCCACTCAGGTGATTCCCCGTGACCGTCACGCGGAATACTTTAATGCGCTTGTTTTGTCTGCGGAGGCGATAGAACGTTTCGCCACGGAGATACGCCATCTTCAACGAACGGAGGTTTTGGAGCTGGAAGAACCTTTTGGGAAGGACCAAAAAGGGTCCAGTGCCATGCCGCATAAGCGCAATCCTGTTCTGTGTGAGAATCTCTGCGGGTTGGCGCGTATGGTGCGCAGCTATCAAGGTGGAATCATGGAAAATATGGTGCTGTGGCACGAAAGAGATATCAGCCATTCCTCCGTGGAAAGAGTCTTCATGCCGGACGCAACCATTCTTCTGGATTTCATGCTTCATCGTTTTGAAGGAGTCTTAAGCGGCCTCAAAGTAAATGAGGGAAGGATGTTAAAGAATCTAGAAGCCTTGGGCGGGTTGGTATTTTCTCAAAGGGTCCTTCTGGCCCTGGTGGATCAGGGATTGAGTCGTATGGAAGCTTACGAGTTGGTGCAGAAAAATGCCATGAAGGTGTGGCAGGATGGCGGAAGCTTTCAGGGAGAACTCATGAAGGATCCTTTGGTGCAAAAGAAATTGGGCCGGAAGGGGATTCGAGCCTGCTTCGATTTAAAACAATTCGAACCGCCCATACGGGAAATTCTCAAACGGGGAGGAATTATATAGGGATGAGTTATGAGATATGAGTGATGAGTTTTTTCTTTGTTGTTCCATGCTCATATCACATCCCTCATCTCTCATCCCTGGCTTATGAAGCCTAAGTTCGCCGTATTGATGACTGATTTTGGGCTTCAAGATCCCTTTGTGGGGGTGATGCGTGGAGTGATTCTGTCTAGGGCTCCCAACGCTAAGATCATGAATCTCACCCACCAGATCCCTCCTCAAGATATCTACACGGCTGCCTTTTATCTCATGGTGAGCGTCTCTTATTTTCCTCGTGGGTCTTTGTTCATGGTGGTGGTGGATCCTGGGGTGGGTTCAGAGAGGGACATTCTTTGGGCCCGATCCAAGTGGTATCAATTTTTGGCCCCCGATAATGGCGTTTTGAGCTGGGTGGAAGAAGGATCTCCCAAAGAGAGATTTGAAGAGGTGCGCGTGGTGCGGAACGATAAACTTTTTTTGCATCCCGTCAGTTCCACATTCCATGGGCGCGATATCTTTTCCCCGGCGGCCGGGGCATTGCTCAAGGGCATGTCTCCCAAGACTCTGGGGCCCGTACGAACGGATTATAAAAAGGTTCCCTTTCCAAAACCCAAAAAAGTGTTGAACCGCGTTTCGGGGAGCGTGATTGGGGTCGACCGGTTTGGAAACGTTATCACCAACCTTATGGATAAAGATGTTACTCCCACCACTGTCTTTTATCTTAAGGGGAAAGTCGTGGCCGGACTCAAACCGGCTTATGCGTTCGTGAAAAAGGGAGAAGCATTGGCTTTTGTAGGCTCTTTTCGTTTTGTCGAGCTTTCCGTGCGCAACGGGAGCTTTGCAGAGATGTTTGGAGTAAAAACGGGAGACCCTATTGAAGCCACCCTCAGCCTCGACGCTTCCTAAAATTATCCTAAAACCTGGGGAGGAGAACCGCCTCCTGGCGGGACATCCTTGGATTTTTTCCAATGAGATCGCTCGAGGGGAACTTAATCTGGAGCCCGGAAGTTTGTGTTGTGTCGAGAATTCTTTGGGAGAAAATTTGGGAGTTGGTTTCTACCATCCTCACAGTTTGATTGCGATACGTGTGTTGGCCAAGGGAGTAGATTGTCTTCCTTCGGATTTTTTCCTCATTAAAATAAAAGAAGCCCTGCAATTTCGCCAGAACTTATTTACGGGAGAAAGGTCTTTCCGGTTATGTTTTGGAGAGTCTGATGGTTTGCCGGGACTTATTTTAGATGAGTACGAAGATTATGTGGTTGGTCAGATTCTTTCAGTTGGAATAGAAAGGTTTTGGGATCAGATTCAAAGTGTCCTGGTCGATATTCTTGCGCCCAAGGGAATTTTTTTAAGGAATGACAACGAAATGAGGCGTTTGGAAGGTTTATCCTTGGAATCAAGAGTCGCTTACGGATCGATTCCCGAGCGTGTTCAAATTTCCGAAGAGGGAGTTCAGTATATTGTTCCTTTGATGGGAGGACAAAAAACAGGCTTCTATTTTGACCAGAGAGAGAATCGCATTTTTTTGAGGCCCTATTTTAATAAAAGGAAAGTATTGGATCTGCATTGTTATGTGGGAGCTTTTGCGCTGAATGCCGCCAAGTTTGGAGCGGAGGAGGTATGGGG
>JACQJM010000155.1 GCA_016205045.1 Elusimicrobiota bacterium
CAACAGAAAGGCGCTTTTGGTGACAGTCTTGCAATCAGTGCCTCAAAGCACCAAGCCTTATGGCTCAGACGACTCTTATCATAGTTTTTTTTCACCAAGAGAGTCAATAGCAAGGAGAGGGCGGGACTAGGAATACGCGCGCGCGTTGACAGCCTCTGTCCCAAAGTGATTAAATCTCTAAAATCCTATGCAAATTCATATCACCGCTCGACGGCTTCGCCTTTCCCGGGCACTCAAGGATTATGTAGAACAAAAAGTGGGCCATGTGGAAAAATATTTCAACCACCTTGTTTGGGCCCAAGTCATTTTATCCGTGGAAAAAAGAAATCATCAGGCCGAGATCGTGGTGCATGCCTCGGGACAGACGTTGCGAGCGGTGGGTTTGGGGGCCGATCTTTATGCGGCGGTGGATATTGCCTCAGACCGTATCGCCGCACAGATAAAAAAATACAAGGAGCGCCTCCAAGGACGCCACAAGGCAGCCATTCACGCTCCCCTCATGATGGCCAAGGGGGCGAGCCGAGGATTATCCGAGATTCAGTTTTCGGTGATCAAACAGGTCCCCTTGCATTCTCTTTCTCGGGAAGAGGCCGTGCGTGAAATGGAAACCTTGGGATATGATTTCTGGATGTTTTTGGACAGAGAGACCCATCAGGTTCACGTGGTGTATCACCGACAAGATGGAACCCACGGGCTTCTGCAGTCCGTAAAAACTACATAATTCTTGTGCCTCGTTCAGAATTCACTTCACAGGATGGCCAACTGACCGTTGGGGAGTTATTGCGCGAAAAAAAGCG
This sequence comes from Elusimicrobiota bacterium, assembly GCA_016205045.1. Lineage (GTDB taxonomy): Bacteria > Elusimicrobiota > Elusimicrobia > JACQJN01 > JACQJN01 > JACQJM01. The sequence goes on from JACQJM010000155.1 coordinate 798, forward strand.
CGACCTAAAATTGGAATTGGTGGCTGGGGAGGGAAATTTAGAGAGAAAAATTTCTGTTCCCGAGGTGAACCGTCCCGGCTTAGCGCTGGGAGGCTACCTGGAACATTTCCGTTCTGAGCGCATCCAAATTATTGGACGAGGAGAACACGCCTACTGCCTTCAAGCGGCTCCGGACACATTGAAAGCGATTTTGGTTCAGATGCTGTCCGGACCAGATATTCCCTGCATGGTGTTAACGCGCGGCCTGAAAAGTCCGGCGCTTCTGGAAGAGGCTTGCCGTCAGGCCGGGGTGCCTCTTCTGAGAACCTCTTGGGATACCGCCACGTTTGTGGGGGAACTGACGGCTTATATGGAGGATCGGTTGGCGCCCCTGGCGCGTGTGCACGGAGTCTTGGTGGATATTTACGGCTTGGGAGTTTTGATTCAGGGAGACTCAGGAATTGGAAAGTCTGAGTGCGCCCTGGAACTTTTAAAGCGCGGCCACATTCTAGTCAGCGATGACATGGTGGAAATCCGCAAAAAACGCGGGGGGGTATTGGTGGGCAGTTGTCCTCAGCCCCTGCGGCACTATATGGAGGTGCGCGGCCTGGGGATCATAGACGTGAAGCTCCTTTTCGGCATCGGCTCCATTCTCAATCTTTCTCGGATTGAGATGGTGGTGTATCTGCAGCTTTGGAAGAGCCGTTTATTTTATGATCGAACCGGGCTCGAAGAAAAATCTATGAAAATTTTAGGCGTCGGGCTCCCCCTGATCCGCATCCCTGTCAGTCCGGGAAGAAATCTCGCGGTACTCATCGAGGTGGCCGCCTTGAACCAGCGGTTGCGCGGACAGGGGTATCATGCGGCGCGGGATTTTAACCAAGCGCTGATCGAACGCATGCGCAAGGACCCCAAACCCTCGTGAGCAAGAAACGTCTGGTGATCATCACGGGCATGTCGGGGGCGGGGAAAAGTCAGGCCCTCAAGTGTTTTGAAGACTTCGGATTTTTTTGTGTGGACAATCTTCCCGTAGCCTTGTTGCCGCGGTTTGCGGAATTGCTGGAAGGGTCCAGGCACTTGGACAGGGTGGCCCTGGGCATTGATATCCGGGAAGGCGAATTTTTGAAAAGCATTTCACAGCACTTGGAACTTCTTCGGCGCCGCGGGCTGGAGTACCAAATTCTGTTTTTTGATGCCTCGGACGCCGTGCTTCTCCGCCGCTTCTCGGAGACGCGCCACCGGCACCCCCTGGGCAAGAAGCTGGTGCGGGCCATTCGCAATGAGCGCAAGAAGCTTTTTGAAATTAAGGGCATGGCGGACAAGGTGGTGGATACCACTTCCCTCACCCTGGGAGAGCTTAAGGAAATTCTTTCCGGGGTATTACGCTTGACCCGAACTCAGGACATGAGTCTTTCCGTCATCTCCTTTGGGTACAAGTTTGGCCTGCCCATGGATGCCGACTTAGTCATGGATGTGCGATTTTTACCCAACCCCAATTATCATAAAGAGCTTAAAAACAAAACAGGAGAACACTTGGCGGTTCAGCGCTACATCCTCAGCCAAGGAGGAGCCAAGGAATTTTTAACCACCTATACACGGTTGCTTCAAGAACTTTTGCCCCTGTATATTCGAGAGGGCAAGTCGTATCTCACGCTCGCCATCGGCTGCACCGGAGGTCACCACCGCAGTGTTTTTGTGGCAGAATATCTTGCCAAGGAACTGCGCAAGGGGGGATACGCGGTCGGCCTTTTTCATCGGGACATTGATAAGTGACAAGAAAGGAACGACAGTTTAAAGTTTACAGCAACGAAAGTGTCGATCATAAACTTTAAACTTTAAACTGTCCTTACTGTTTTTACTATCGATGGTAAACATTCTCATCATCACCCACGGAGAATTCGGGGCCTATTTAATTGAGGCGGCCGAGACCATTGTGGGAGTCCAGGACCGGGGCGTAAAAGCGGCCGCAATTTCTCCCCGGATGAGCGTGCCTGACCTCAAGGCGTCCTTGGTGAGCGTTCTGGAAGAGTTGAAGAGCGAGGATGGATTGATCATCCTGACGGACATGGTGGGAGGGACCCCCACCAACATTATATTTCCTTTGGTTAAAGATATTCCTCAGGTGGAGATACTTAGCGGCGTCAATCTCTATATGTTGGTGGTGGCCTTCAGCCATCGTGCCACCTTAGGACTGGAGGCTTTGACCCGGAAAATGTTGGAAGATGGACAAAAGTCTATCCGCAACATCAAAACAATGCTTGCTTCACAGGTGAAATAGGGATTGAGGGATTGTGCCCATTGTTCTTGTGCGCATTGATGATCGTTTGATCCACGGGCAGGTGGTGGAAGGGTGGATTCCTTATTTGGGAGCCACTCAAGTGGTTGTGGTATCGGATGCCATTGCCCAGGATCACGCTCAACAGGTGTTGATGCGGTTGGCGTTGCCTGATTCCGTTGAGCTGAAGGTATTAGGCTTAGAGGCTGCAGCCACGCAGTTAAATTCGTCGAGTGCTTCTACACGAACGCTAGTGTTGGCCCCTAGTCCCACGGAGATTTTAGGCCTGATTCAGCAAGGGCTTTCCATCAAGAGGGTCAATGTGGGAGGCATGCATTACTCCGCGGGGCGCGTTCAGCTGGGGAAAGCGATTTTTTTAACTCCCGAAGACCAACAAGCGTTTCGAGAGATGGTCCAGCGTGGGGTGGCGTTAGAGGCGAAAGCGGTTCCTTCAGACCGGGCGCAAGATGTGGCCGGACTCATTGAACATGCTAGCTGAAATGGGCGCAAGACCTAAGCATGAAGCCGGAAGCCTGAATATCGAAAAGATTGATTTTCGTGCTTTGCTCTTCGCGCTTCGATCTTTTAGTCTCTTATGATCTACTTTTTATTCGGCATTCACAATCATCAGCCGGTCGGTAATTTTGACGAGGTAATTGAAAACGCCTACCGGATGGCGTACCAACCTTTCTTGGAAGTGCTTCTCAAGCACCCACAGGTGAGCATCAGCTTGCATGCTTCGGGAATTTTGTGGGAATGGCTTAAGGCGCACCACCCCGAATATGTGACTCAAGTAAAACAACTTCGAGCGCAAGACCGGCTGGAACTGATAGGAGGAGGATTTTTTGAGCCCGTTCTTTCCATTATCCCGGAGCGGGATCAAAAAGGCCAAGTGCTTCGGATGAAAAAATTTCTACGCCGGGAACTGGAAGAAGAGCCGCGAGGGCTGTGGTTAACCGAACGCGTCTGGGAGCCCCACTTGGCCGGAGTCCTGAGTCGGTTGGGGGTGGAGTACACGATTGTGGATGACATCCATTTCCTCTCTGCCGGATTTTCGGAGCGGGATTTGCACGGGTACTATCTCACAGAGTCTGAGGGAGCCTCTCTGAAAATTTTCCCTATTCTCAAGAAACTTCGGTATTTGATTCCCTTTGCAGAGCCGGAGCAGGTTCTGCAATACTTTAAAGATTTTTCGGCGGGACAAAAAGTCCCCGGAGTGGCGCTGGTGATGGCCGACGATGGGGAGAAGTTCGGGCTTTGGCCCCAAACACATGACTGGGTCTATCACCGAGGATGGCTGGATCGCTTTTTTTCCCTTTTGGAACAAAACAGGGACTGGATACAAACCAGCACCTTTTCGAATTATGCTCGGCAAGTTCCTCCCCGGGGCTGGGCTTATTTGCCCACGGGATCTTATACGGAGTTATCCGAGTGGGCGCTCGGATCGGAAGCCTCAACGAATTTTTCTCAGGCGCGCGAACAAGTTTCGGAAGGGGCGCAGGTTTTTCTGCGAGGAGGGTATTTCAGAAACTTTCTCAGCAAATACCCAGAGGCCCATAGGATGTATCGGAAAATGTTGAGGGTCAGCGGGAAGGTCCATGCTCTGGGAGTAGGACCGAGAGAAGAAAGCCTGGTGGCCGTAGGCAACGTGGAAAATGCGCACACCCCGGAGCCTCTGCCGAAACGCAGTGCGATCAAGGCGCAAGCGTTAGAACATCTCTGGAGAGGTCAATGTAATTGTGCGTATTGGCACGGGGTTTTTGGGGGACTTTATCTTCCTCATCTCCGGCACGCGATATATCGGCATCTTTTGCGGGCGGAGAGGCTGGCGGACGAGGCAGTAAAAACTCAAGACCGGTTTCAAGTGACCCGGGAAGACTGGGACGCGGATGGAACCCCCGAGGTTTTAGTGGAGTCTCGAGAAGCGGATTGGTATGTGGCTCCCGGGAAAGGAGGGGGGATTTGGGAATGGGATGTAAAAAACCCCGGGCATAATCTGAATGGAGTGATCGAGCGTCGCAAAGAAGCCTACCACGGATTGCTTAAGGGAGCCAAGCTGGCTTCCCATGCTGGTGGGGAAGGGGCGCGCACCATCCATGGAGGCGTTTTAACCAAAGAGGAGGGATTGGAGCAGCACCTTTTTTACGATTGGCATTCTCGAATGAGCCTTTTGGATCATTTTCTTCATCCCGACACCACGGTGCAAGCCTTTGCTCGGGCACAGTACGGCGAACAGGGAGATTTTGTCCAGGGAGTTTACCAGGCGTCCGTGGAGAAAGAATCCGGGACGCTGCGTCTGGTGTTGTCTCGTGAGGGAAGAGTGTGGGTGGGGCAGGATGCGGTGCCGATTTTTTTACAAAAAGCATTGACATTTCACTCCGATGGTTCTTGGAGTTGGACTCTGCTCATCCAAAACCGAGGACCGAAGCAAGCGCGGGTGTGGTTTGGTTCGGAAATGATTTTGGCTCTTCCGGGAACGAAGGAGCGAGAAATCATCGAGGAAAAAACAGTAACGCAACGAAGATTTGAAGATCCCTCTTTAGGTTTCAGCGTCTTGCTCACCTGGGAGTTATCTGTGGGCTTGTGGGTGTTCCCGCTCTACACAATTTCACAGTCCGAAGGAGGGTTTGAAAGAACCCATCAGGGGTTTGTCCTATTGGCGCACCGACAGCTGGAATTGAATCCCAATGAAACTATTTCGCTGAAGGGGTCTGCCAAAGTGGATCGGAAGAGTTCATGACCCCACTGCCCGAGGCCGCTTTGTGTGCAGGCGTTGCCCTGGCCGATCTGGACACGACCCTTTGGGGTCAATGGATGATTTCTCGCCCGGTAATCTTGGGGTCCATTTTGGGCTTTTTCCTGGCCGATTCTCCGGAAGCTCTTTGGCAGGCGGCTTGGATGGGGTTCTGGATGGAGCTTTTGTTGTTGGATATTTTACCCATAGGGGGAGCGGTGCCTCCCAATGGGGCGCTGGCGATTGGGGGAACCTTGCTGCTGCATGCCCGCGGGGTTCCCATTGAGCTTTGCTTTTTGTTGGGATTGGGTCTGGGGCGGGGATTTATCCCCCTGGAAACGAAACTTCGACAAGTACGGGCGCGATTCCTCCGTTCTTTAGAAATACTCAGCGCAAAGGATGTGCGCCGCCTGGATGGAGGATTGAAACGGATCATTTTTTCCAGCATGGGACTCCAGTTTTTGGCGACCTTTTTTTTCTTGTGGGGCAGTATCGTATTAGCAAGCCCCTGGAGTCTCTGGCTATGGAAAGTAAGCCCGGATTTGTTGAAGGGGACCCTGCAGAGAGGGTTCGAAACCATTCCCTGGATAGGACTGGCGACGTTTTTGTATGCGATGAGGCCGCGATGAGCCTTTTGAATAAATCCCGAATGAACCCGGGTCTCACTTCTCAGTTCCCGCCACTTACTTTAGGAATGCAGGGAAGAATATTTTTGAGGACGCTCTGTTTCCAGTCGGTTTGGAATTTTGAGCGCATGCAAAACGTAGGTTTTTTATTTTGTTTGTGGCCGGTCTTGTCTAAGGTGTGGTCCACCAAGACCGAGCTCCGCGAGGCAGCCGAGCGGCACCTGGAACACTTCAATACCCAGCCCTATATGGGCAGCTTTGCGGTGGGGGCGACGGCTCGTTTGGAACAACAGGCGGCACAGACCGGAGTGACCGCTAAAACTCTGCATCGATTAAACCAAGTTAAGCAGACCCTGGGTCCGGCCTTGGCCGGAATAGGAGACGCTCTTTTTTGGGGTACTTTGCGTCCTTTTAGCGCGGGACTACTCCTATGCGTGTGGGGTTTAGCGTGGCGGACCGAGGGGAAAGTGGCCACTATCCCCGCAGAAGGATGGGTGTTGGCGGGGATCGGTGTGTACTTGGTTGCCTACAATGCCTTTGGGTTGTGGGTGCGTTGGAAGGGATTGTCTTGGGGCTATCAATGGGGAGAATCGATCGGCACCGAACTTTTACGTATTCCCTGGCAGCGGTGGATTCGCAGGCTCCGAAAAATCGGTTTTGTGGTGGGAATTCTGGCGGGAACCTGGTGGCTAGTTAATTTGCATGGAAGATCGGGGATAGAATTGAGCCAAGCCCTAAGCATCACTTTTTTATTGGTGTGTTTAAAGTGGCGGGAATGGCGAACGCAGACTCTTTTGGGAGTGATGTTTGGAGGAGCCTTTCTTCTCCAGGTATTCACTCGATGAGGGAAAAAACTTTTACCATTAACAACAAACTTGGTCTTCATGCCAGGCCCGCAGCCTTGTTGGCCCAAACCGCCTGTCGGCACAAGGCGAGCGTGAAAATATTTAAGGGAGACGTGGAGGTGAACGGAAAAAGCGTGATGGGCCTGATGATGTTGGCGGCGGGGCAGGGAACCAGGGTTCGCGTGGTGATTGATGGAGAGGATGAACAGCAATCGATGGAGGCCATCGAAAAGCTCTTTAGCCGAAAATTCGATGAAGACTGAACCAATTTTTGATTTCGGAGTGCCGATTGTGGATTCACCATGATAATAATTAAGGGTGTTCCTGCGAGTCCCGGGATTGCGATCGGACGAGCCTACGTTCTGGAAGACGAGGAAATCGTGGTGAGCCGACAGGAGATTTCCCCGGAACGCGTGCGCTCTGAAGTTAAGCGATTCAAGCAAGCCCTGGAGCGAACCCATTTGGATCTGGACGCGGCAGAAGCGCGCGTGTTGCGCACCCTCGGAAAAGAACACGCCAAGCTCATCGATGCGCATCGACTCATCCTCAAGGACCCCCTGATCACCAAAGAGGTTACCCAAAGGATTTTGCAGGAGCGCGTCAATGCGGAATTCGCTTTGTCTGAGACGCTGGAAAGGGTCAACCAGGCTTTTGAGAAAATTGAGGATGAGTTCTTTCGCGACCGGCGACACGATCTGTTTGATGTGGGCAAACGCCTCTTGGAGCATCTATTGCGCAAGGAGCGCAAACCCCTTTCCGCCCTCCGAGAACCGGCGATTTTGATTGCTAGAAATTTACTTCCCTCAGACACCCTGCATCTGCGGGAAGCACGCGTGTTGGGATTTGCCACGGATTTGGGTGGAAAAACCAGCCACACCGCTCTGCTGGCCCAGAGCTTGGAGATTCCGGCCGTCGTAGGCCTCTCGGATGCCAGCCATCAAGTGAAACCGGGAGACATGGTTATTTTGGATGGAAACCAAGGGCTGGTGATCATTTCCCCTGGTCCGGAGGCACTACAGCGCTATGAAAAAGCCCAGGTCAAGGAGAAGAAGGAAGAGCGGGCGCTGGAAGTTCTTCGCGGACTCCCCTGTGAAACCGCGGACGGAAAACGCGTTGAGTTGCTGGCCAACCTAGACACTTTGGAAGATGCGCGCACTATCGGGGCGCTCCAGCCGGATGGGATTGGGCTTTTTCGCACGGAATTTTTATATCTCAACCGGACCTCGGCGCCGGAGGAAGAAGAACAGGTGGAGGTGTATTCCCGGGTGGTGGAGTCTTTGTCCTCTCTGCCGGTGATCATCCGCACGGCCGATATCGGGGGGGATCGTTTGTCCGATCTAGGGCTGGAGGGACCTAAGGAGGAAACCAACCCCTTCATGGGGCTACGGGGGATCCGATTGTTTTTGCGCTATCCCGAACTTTTTAAGACTCAACTGAGGGCTATTTTGCGGGCGGCGATAAAAGGGCGTGTCAAGATCTTGCTTCCCATGGTTTCTTCCGTGGGGGAACTCAAAAGCGCCCGCAGGCTTTTGACTCAAGCACAAGCAGAATTGGTTCAAGAGGGGCATGTGTTTGAATCCCCGGTGGAGATGGGCATGATGGTGGAGATCCCGGCGGCAATACTGCTTCTGGATTTCATGCTGGAGGAGATCGACTTCGTTTCTTTGGGAACCAACGATCTGATTCAATATCTTTTGGCCGTAGATCGTGTCAACGAACATGTTTCTCACCTCTATGATCCTTTTCATCCTGCCGTACTGCGGGTTCTTCATATGACCGTGGAAGCGGTGCACAAAAAGGGACGCTGGGTCTCCGTGTGCGGAGAAATGGCCTCCGATCCGAGGGCGGTCCCGCTGCTTTTGGGGGTGGGGGTGGATGCCTTTTCGGTTTCGCCGCGCATGTTCCTTAAGATCAAGCAGACATTGCGCACGCTCAAGGCAGCGGAGGTCCAGTCGCTGTTTCAGCGCGCCTTGGTCCAGCCCACTTCGGAAGAAGTGCACCGATTGCTGGACGAAAGATAAGCCCCTCCAATGACTTCTAATATCCGTAACTTTTCCATCATTGCCCACATCGATCACGGAAAATCTACGCTGGCGGATCGTCTCTTGGAAGACACTCAAACCATTCCCCTGCGCATGATGCGAGAGCAGATGCTTGATGACATGGATTTGGAAAGGGAGAGAGGGATCACCATCAAGGCGAAGGCGGTCCGCATGGTGTACCGCAACCATGTGCTGAACCTGATTGATACACCGGGGCATGTGGATTTTTCTTATGAAGTCTCCCGGGCCCTGGCGGCTTGTGAAGGGGCGCTTCTGGTGGTGGATGCTTCCCAGGGAGTGGAAGCCCAAACGTTGGCTAACGCTCATTTGGCCCAGCGATTGGGGCTGTGCATTATTCCCGTCATTAATAAAGTGGATCTGCCTTCGGCAGATGTCGCGGGAACGGTGGCCCAGATTCGGGAGATACTTAAAATAGAGACTCCCTGCCTAGAGGTAAGCGCGAAGGAAGGACGCGGTATTCACGAGGTCTTAGAGGCCATTGTGCGGGATATCCCTGCTCCGCAAGGCAGTCCCTCTTCCCCGGTGTCCACCCTCATTTTCGATTCCGTTTATGATCCTTATAAAGGGGTGGTGCTGTACATCAAGGTGGTGGAAGGAACGGTGCGCTCCGGACAGATGCTCAAGATGTTTTCTTCCGGGTTCGCTTTCCGGGTGGATGAGGTGGGCCACTTGACGCCTTCGCTTAAAAAGGGAACGGAGCTTATGGCGGGAGACGTGGGATATCTCATCGGGGGCATCAAAGAGGTTCATCAGGTGCGGGTGGGGGATACTCTTATGGAGGAAGGGCGGCCGTTGCCGGCGGCTCTTCCCGGATACCGCGAAGCGCAACCGGTCGTTTTTGCCGGATTTTACCCCATGAACCCGGCAGATTACCCCGCGTTGAAGATGGCCCTGGAGAAGCTGAATCTTTCGGATTCTTCCTTCAGTTATCAGGCCGAGTCTTCTCAGGCCTTGGGTTTTGGATATCGCATAGGCTTCTTAGGCCTGCTTCATCTGGATATCGTCAAGGAACGCCTAGAGCGAGAATTTAATCTCACCCTCATCGCCACCAGCCCCAACGTGGTGTACCGCGTGCGCACCAAAAAAGATGGATGGATGGAGGTGGATAGCCCGGCCAAGTTTCCACACTATGGGGATATTGAAGAGGTGGAAGAACCCTATGTACGGGTGACCATTGTGCTCCCCGTGATGTATCTCAATCCTGTCATGAATCTTCTCAAGGAGCGTCGTGGGGAGCACCGCCGGGTGGAGACTCTTTCTAATCAAAGGATGATCGTGGAGCACGATGTCCCCCTAGCGGAAATCATTTTAGATTTCTACGATAAGCTCAAATCGGTTTCTAAAGGCTATGCTTCTTTTGATTACGAGCCTCAGGGAACCCGGCTTTCTGATTTGGTTCGAGGCGAGATTCTCATCCACGGAGAGCCCGTGGATGCCTTTTCCTTGGTGGGCCATCGCTCGCGCATGCAGTCGCGAGTGCGGGCCTTGTGCGAAAAATTAAAGGAGTTGATCCCCCGGCAGATGTTCGAGGTGGCCATTCAAGGGCGGGTGGAAGGAAAGATTGTGGCCAGGGAAACACTTCCCGCGGTCCGCAAAGATGTTTTGGCCAAGTGTTATGGAGGGGACATCACCCGCAAAAGAAAACTGCTTCAAAAACAAAAAGAGGGAAAGAAAAAAATGAAGTCCTTGGGAAACGTCGAAATCCCTCAGGAAGCGTTCATGGCGGTTTTAAAACTTAGCGAGTAATGAGGGTGTGCCGAAAATTTCAGGGTATTTTGTCCAGGGGTCCTGCCTCCCGGTTCGCCCCTCGGCTTCCCTCACTCCACCCATCCCCTGCTAGGGCAGCGAGATGTGGTCC
>JACQJM010000166.1 GCA_016205045.1 Elusimicrobiota bacterium
CAATAGCATTGTGGGGCGCATCGAAGCAGCGGTTGAATCCGTTGAGCGAGATTTAGAAAAGAAATAGGAGAAAAGTATAAGATGAAACGTGCAATAGTTTGTTTTTTGGCGATGGTTTCGGCGGGGAGTTTGTGTGCCCAGGTCCCGGCGGATGATCCAGATTTTGCCAAACAGATGAGTAAGGTTCAGGACTCTGTTGTCACTCAGGCCAATCAGGCAACCTATTCCCATCGTCTTTTGGAACAAACGCTCACCGCCATGAATGATGGGGGGGATGTGGATTTAGGTCCTCGGGTGGTCGAGTTTCTTCGTTCTCCTTCCATTAAAATTGTATTCAATGATCAGCCGGCTCCCATAAACTTCATTTTTGAGGAAAAGGTGACAGTCATTTCTTTAAGAAAGGATATTGGAGAATCTTCTCCACGTTATTTATCCATTTACCTAACGTATGCTGCCAGCTTGCTCATGGATAGGAATTATCCCGCGTCGCAGGAACAAGAATATATGTTACTCAGCCGTGTGGCTCGGGTATGGATGGAATTGGGAGGAGATCTCAGCAAATTGGAAATCTCTTCCGATTTCGATGGGAGAACGGATGAGAAAGCGGCGCTCTCTATTAGAATGTGGAATCAGTTTCGAACGCGGGATTCTGTGGCAGGAGTCCATCCATTTTGTGGAAAGGGGACGCTCGCCCAGGCTCTAGAAAAGGCTGTGACCGAGGCGCAGGACACAGAGATTAAGCTCAATTATTATGGTGAAATGCACGTCTCTAAGTCAGAAGCGGATTTAGAAAAGAAGTTGGATTCTTCCCGGAAACAGGCAGATCAAATCCGAAAAGCCCAAGCGGAATTCCAGATATTTAGGCAACAGGAAGCCGATTGGTTTTTAGCCCACCATTTGAAATAAATCTCTAAGAAGGGAAAAGTTAAGGAGCCCGAACCGGCTCTGTTTCCTGCAAGGCTATCCCGAGAACTTTGGCCTCTTCCCTAAATTTTTCCATTTTTTTTGCTTCTACAGCATGATTTATTGAGGGAAGATCGTTTAACAATGAGTTACGCAGTCCCACCAGCCTAGCGGCATTGACCAATCCGAATCCCTGCTCATTTCGGGAAAGTCCTGCTAAAGGTTCTGCAGCAGTCTCCAAAGCTTGCCTCACCCTCTGAGGATTTGAGTTACGCATGTAGGCAATGGCCAAAGCGGCCAACCCTGTCATGTGAGGGGCGGCCATGGAGGTTCCTCTTAAGGATTTATATCCGGAAGCATCACAGAGTCCGCAGGACCCGGTGGGAACCGTGGATAAAACATCCACGCCAGGAGCGATGAAATCCACTTCAGGACCGCGGCTGGAGAAGTAAGCGATCTGATCTTTAGAATTACTGGCGGAGACCGCAATGGCTTCTGGATAAGCGGCGGGATAACCCACGCGATAACCCGAATTTCCCGCGGCAGCGACAATCGTTACTCCGGCCTTGACCGCATTGGCGATGGTTTCGTGCACGGATTCATTGCCCGAACTTCCGCCCAAGCTCATGTTGATCACCTGGATCTTATTTTTTATGCACCACTCGATGCCCTTGGCTATATCGGACCAATACCCTGACCCATCGGCATTAAGAACTTTCACGCCATAAAGCCAAGCTTTGGGGGCCACCCCTGCCACTCCTTTTTTATCATTGACTGCGGCCACCGTTCCCGCCACATGGGTTCCATGTCCATGATCATCGGCCCAGTTCCAGGAGGGAGCGCCGGCAATGGCATTAAATCCGGGTCCCATGTTTCCTACTAAATCAGGATTCCTGGGATCGATTCCTGTGTCCACGATGGCCACCCGCACTTTGGAGCCTTTGGAACGAGCCCAGGCTGAGGGGGCATTCACACGATTGATTCCCCACGGAATTTGTTGGGGAGTCGCGGGAAGAGGTTCATAAAGATGGTAGATCAGGTCCTCATCTATTCGCACCACGCGATTTTGTCCTGAAGAAAGCTGGCTTAAGATTTGAAAAGTACTTTTAGGAGGAAAAACAGCCGCTACCGCGTTGATGAGAGGAAGTTCTTGAACCACTTCTCCTCCCGCATTTTCGACTATTTGCTTGCGTGTTTTGGCGTCCGTTTGAGCATCGAAGACGACGATTTTTCTAGGGGCTTTCTCATTATTATGAGAGTCTTGGGCGTGAGTCTTTATGGCACACAGACCAATTCCCATGAGAAGAACGGCGGCACCCCATCCTCTTTGTTTGATCTTTTGCATGTGTTTGGCCTCCTCCAAGAGTCTATGGGAATAAACTCTTGATTGAATGGTTCGGATTGTAGCAAAAGGGTTTTTGGGTGTCCAGTTAAAAATAGGTCTTTAGTCCCATTTATAAATAGGGCTTTTGATCTACTTCTTGTGGTGACCCGCAACCTTTAACCTGAATTCTTCAGTTCAACCGAAGAATTCACCCTCCCATCACTTGACCCAAGTGAGGGACAAGCCTGGGCCTCACTTTGCCGCATAGCCAGCCCAAAGATGTTTAG
>JACQJM010000161.1 GCA_016205045.1 Elusimicrobiota bacterium
AGGACGGTTTTCGCAGTGGCCGCCCGGGACAGGCCCAGGTCTGACCCTATTACAGACACAGTCCCATGCCCGGAAGTTTTCGCTGCACCCACTCTCCTATTTGTAATAGAAGATCGAGAGTAGGACAAGTGTCTTTAGTCCCAGAAAGTGCCTAGGTCCTTAGTCCTTAGGATAGACATTCAGCGACTACTTGAAAAGGAGGGTTTTCCTCAACCCGTAAAATGTGCGCCCAATGGAGTCCCGTTGAAGGAGGGGGTCCTTTCAAAGAAACCCTTAGAAAATGATCCGTGACGCCTTCAGTTTCCGAGCCATTTTTCTCCACCAAAACCTCTCGCCTCTGACCTACAGCGGAAAGACCAAATTGCTTCCTTAACTCCCTATCCAGAGAGCGCATCCGTTCCGCCCTTTGCCAAATCTCTTCTTCCGCCACCGCAGGAAAACTCGCGGCAGGAGTCCCTTCTCGAGAAGAGTATCGAAATACATGGAGCCCACTGAACCCCATCTCTAAAACGAACTGGGTGCTCCGCTCAAATTCCTCGCGAGTCTCCTGGGGAAATCCGACCATGAGGTCCGTAAAAAGGCCTACGTCCGGGTGGGCCCTACGCAACGCCTCAATCCTCTGCTGGTAAAACCGGGTCGTATACCACCTCTGCATTCTCTCCAGAACCTTGTCCGCCCCCGACTGGAGAGGCAGATGAAAAGAAGGGCAAATTTTTCCTGCCGAGTTAACAAAGAGTTGCAGGAACCGATCCGTGACATCCGTGATCTCGAAAGAAGAAAGCCGAATCCGGAACCGGCCGGGCAGTTGGATCAAATGATTCAAAAGTTCCACAAAATCCACTCGTTTTCCTTCTTTATCCCACACTAGGTAGCGCCCTAAACGAACTCCGCACAACACGATCTCTTGGTATCCAGATCGCAGGAGAGATCTGAATTCTTCTTCCACTTGGGCATAGGGTTTGGAGGTCAGCGATCCACGCACAGAAGGAATGATGCAGTAGGTGCAGTGCATGTTGCATCCGTCCTGAATCTTAAGAAAGGCTCGCGAGTGCGCATGAAACTCACGAATCCCGTAATCTGAACTCACCACCTGGCATCCTAAAAGGGCGGGAATATTGTTCTTATCTTGATTATTGACGATCACCGCCTGGGGAGCTACCGCATGAATTTCTTGAGGAGCCCTGGTGGCATAACAACCGGTCACCACAATCCGGGCCGAGGGATTTTTTTTCTGAATTTTACGGAGCAGCTTCAGGCAGTCTCGATCCGCCTCTTGGGTCACGGTGCAGGTGTTGATCAGATATAGGTCTGCGGATTCGGCCGCATCCACCGCCTGCCATCCAGACAGAGAGAGTTGCTCTCGGAGGGATTCGGTTTCATACTGATTGACGCGACAGCCAAACGTATAAGTAAAGAATTTCATGGTTTGTGTTATTTACCTTCGGGCTTCGGAGCCTCGCCAAGTGAAGCCAAGTCCGCGACATCCTTCGGTCGTCCTGTCGCGCGCTTGTTCTTCAAGAAGGTGTCCTTGTCGAGGTAGAAGACGATATGCTTCCCGAATGGACCTTCCTTGCGGTTATTCCAAATCTCCTCGGAAGTCACGCCGCTAAGGCTGGTCAGCAAGTCGATGCGGACTGGAGGATAGCCCATCTGGATCACCTTGCCAGACAGGATATCCTCTTTGGTGATTCCCAACGACTCGAACCCGAAGTCCTTGAGTGCCCGAAGAACCGCCTCCGCGTTGCTCTCGGTCGGCCTGATCCAGAAATCAATGTCGCCGGTTGCCCGAGGAAATCCAAGGAACGAGAGAGCGAAAGCCCCCACGATCACGAACTCTACGTCGTTGCGCTTGAGCGCGGCGACGAAGTCCGAGAAGTCCTCATTCACGCCGCTCATTCGCGGCCCCTCAACTGGATGACGTGCTGAAACCGCGGCAGCGCCTCATTCCCGGTGGTCAAGTAAGTCTGCCTCCTGAGGAATTCCATGGCGTCGATCCTGGCTTCGACAGGCTGCTCAAGCCAGAATCGGAGAGTATCGCGATCATCCTCCTTGTCAACGATGCGCACCGGCATTTGCGCACGCCGGGACTTCACCGCCGCCTCATCGCGCACAACCGAAGCGCCTGCTTGCGCCCAGGTGTCCTCCCAAACCTCAGAGGTCGGCCGGGCCAGAAGGCGCTCCTCCTCGGAACGGATGAGCGCCCGGACCATCCGCTCGTCCGGCCTCTGCCGTTCCAAAGCCATGGTCCCGGCAACGCGCGCGACTTTGCGGCGCGCGACCTCTCTGATCCGCTCTCGCAGCACTTCCTGAGGAGCCTTATGAAATTTAGGAAGAAAGACCGCTTCGCAGTTCAAGGCGCGCAGGATTCGCCTGAGAGTGCTCAGTTGCACATCCACCTTCCCGGTCTCGATCTTCGCCAAGTGAGACTGTGGCATTTCCGCGCGCCTAGCGAGCTGTGCTTGGGTCATGTGAAGGGTGTTCCGGATGTTCCGGATGACGACGTGGGGAGCGAGTTCCTCCGTTGGATTGGGGACTTGTTTTCCGTAAGAAACCAAGCGCTCGACCATCAAGCGCGTGCTAATCGGAAGTCGATCTCCTCTCATCGGCTCAGTTCCCCTCTCCTCTGACCCGATTATTATAACCTGTTTAAGCATATTTGTCAATGGCATGATAATATGTTTTTACAGCTCGTATTTTACAAAACATCCCATGGAATAGCGGGTCGTGTGATTTTTCGGGTTAGGGGGAGGGAAATGGTGGGTTCGGGGAGGTTCTGCTTATTTACCTAAGGCCGCCGTATAACTCGTCTCCATTCTCACTCGCCGGAAGGGAATCGTCTCATTAGGAGGTTGGACCAACAACATATCCATTCCAAGAGTCGTTGTTCTTCTTGCCTCGATTTCAAAACATTTGCCCCACTGGTCCAAAGCGGCAGCGCGGTCGTTAAAACAAATCAGATTTTCAGCCAAGAGCGTAGGCTGCACGGGTCCCACGGTGCCCCCACAACTGTCAACATCCGTAGGCATACCACCCGGAACGGACCATGCATTGCCAACAGGAATGTTACCCCCGTAATGCCACATACAATAAAGACGGCCGCATCCCCACGTATTGGTAGGGTCGCAAAACCAACTGCCCGAAGAAACGCAACCGCCTCCCTGCCCCACGCAAAAGTGAAACCAGTGAGTAGGTCTTGTGGGATCAATGATGTTTCCTTCCTTATCCACGTTAGCACCGCCCTGAAGATACGGATACTTAGTGTCCAGCACCGGAAGATCCACCCGCGTAGCGGACCGCACCTCGTTTCCTATCCTGCGATCCAAGAATGCCATCATCGTTCTCATGCGATTGTCACCTTGGATCAGGCCGTTTCCCTGTTTTAGAAAAGAAATATGAACAGCCATTAACCCCATCATGAACATGGCGAAAATGACCGACGCCACCGCCAACTCGACCAGGGTAAAACCTGAACAACAAGATCGAAGCGACCCATTATTCATTCCAGCTTGCCGTCACTACCACTTTTCGACTTTGGTCGGGATTTAAGGTGACGACATACGTCAATCTCGCTTGTGTGGGATCATTCCAACACAAATCGTTGCCACCATCCTCGCATAAATGAACGGCGCTGCAACCACGGGAGTAGCCGGGAATTCCTCCCCAGTAACAAGGCAGCCTCTCCGAAACATCATGAACGCAGTTTTCCTGCAAGGCCCAGCAATA
>JACQJM010000151.1 GCA_016205045.1 Elusimicrobiota bacterium
GAGACCCGAAACACCAGGCAAACAGCCAGGAACTCCGGGCAGAACACCGGGTGAGACTCCGGGCAAACAACCCGAAACTCCCGGTAGGAGACCCGAAACACCAGGCAAACAGCCAGGAACTCCGGGCGAGACGCCAGGTAAAACCCCTCTTCCAGGTCGCACTCCCATTGGAAAACCAGGAAAAGAGCCTGCTCAACCTACCCCTCCTAATGCAGAAAGACCTCCCCTATTTAAGAGACCGGATACAGGCACAGGAAAAGGAGGTGTCTTTATTCCCAAAGAACCTACAGGCAAGGGTAGCGAAGTTTTTAAGAAGGCGCCTGTCTTCAAGACTCCTGTGGACAGGGTACCCAAATGGGGAGATGGTCGCGTACGAAAAATATCGGAGAAACCGGTCATCTATCCCAACCACAACTTCATCCAAACGCAGGTCATCACCAACCCCGGGCACCGCTACTATGACGGCTCCCACTGGTACTACTCTGAAAGAGACCCATGGAATGGATTCGTCATCTGGATCCTCTTCGGAGATTTCTGGTGCCGATACTACTATGTCGGTGGCCGATACTCTTGGTATCACCCTCGGTACCATCGGTACCTGTCCTGGTATGATGACTGCTGGGGTTACTGGGATCCTTTCTATGGCTGGACGTATTATTATTCAGACTACGATTACTTCTACTACAGGGACAGGGTAACCAGAGTTTTGACTCGAGTGCCGGATTCTAGCTCCGGCCAACCCGCACCCAGCCAGCCCAGCGAGTCCGCAGTCTACAACGAGAGTAATACCCGCGTGGTCCAGATCACGGGGGAAAACCGGAGCGGCTATCTCTACGACACTTCAAACCAGAAAGAACCTCTGACCTGGCTAGGGGATAACATCGAGACAGTAATGTTCACGCTAGACGTTGCTCACCAGAATAAGCGTATCCTAGTGGTGGTATATAAGAAGAAAGAACAAGAAAAGGAAAATTCTGTACGCTTTCTTGATGAAGATGGCTTCATCTATCCTCCAGAAACACCTGCAGATAGCACGGGTGGCCCTTCCGGCAGTCTGATCAGAACGTTACCTCAAAGGATACAGAACTCTTTGAGAGGCACACCCAGCGATCTACTGGGAGTCAACCTGGGAACGGATCTTCCCTCGGTTCCGGCTCCTCAAGCGGTACAGTAAAAAATAGTAGATCCACAGATTAGAAAACCCCTCTCCGAATAACATCGGAGGGGGGTTTTGCTTTCTCCCACTTCTACCGTTTCTTGAATCGGGTAGTAATGGATTCATCCCTTATGTCGGTGGCCGCTCCCAGCAATAAATGGCGGACAGTGTTGGTGTCGCTTCCGAACGCGTGACCGGAAATAATAGAAACCACCCAGCGGCTTCCCCCAGCTGGATTCCCTTTCAAGGCATAGGCCAAATCCATGCGAGCCACCGTACCTGAAGCAGAACGGGTAGGCCCCAACCGAAATCCTATCCCTACATCTGACTTGATATCCTTCCACAACAAGGGTTGTCCTGGAGAAGCCACGGTTCCCGCATCAAAAAAAACCGCCGCTCCCACATACGTCAAAGCCAGCACTTCCTTAGGATGAAAGATTCTTCCTTCCACATTCATCAGGATTGACTTGTTCCCTGTAAAAGATAACACCTTATACCCTCTTAACCCATTGTCTCCTCCCAGAATAAGCTGGTTTTCTCCATCCAAGTGTTTTCCGTAGGCCCCCTCCACATGCCAAACCCAGGTCTGGGGAAAAACCGTAGGAAGTTTCCAGTACACATTGAGACTCCCAAAATAAAGCGCATTTTCCAATTTTTTCTCCCTCACCCTTCCCGTAGCCCCTCCTTCCAACAAAAGGAATCGGCCCGGTCCCAACGGAATGCCTTGATGTTGTCTCGCTTCATACAAAATGCGCTCCCGATCGGAACCCAATGACTCTCCCGCGTAACCAATCAAAAAACGGGCTTCATTTCCCAAATTAAAATCTTCCAACCTCTCTGCCTTATCGATGAAATTATCTTTCAAATACTCTGCCTGCACCCAGCTGTAGCTCAAAAAAGGAGCGCTCCATTTTCTGCCTTGGGGTAAAGATCCTGCCGTGGTGGTGAGCGAGGCATCAAACCGATCTCTCTGGTACCAATACCCTCCTTCTAAACGATGAGGAAAGGTGGGATCCTTATTGACTTTAAATCCAAATTGTGTCCTAAATAGTTCGTGGGCTTGCTGAAAACTCGAGATCGTATGAGCCCACTGAAAAAGATTGTCTTCTTTCGTTAAACGGGCATAGCGAATCTGAAAAGCAGACAGCGTACTTAAAGAATAAAATGGTCTCTCCACTAAAAATTGCTTCTCATGGCCAGTGTCGGTCTCATTATAAAGAGCATAGGACCTCACCCAGGTCCCATATAAACGTGGATCGAAGAATCGAGCCTCGTTTCGCCGTTCTCCCCCCGTCTGATCATGAAAAAGGCTAATTTCCTTCCCCAGCCCTAAAAGATTTCTTTCCAGAATACCTGCGCTGTAACTTTTTTCCCCACCCTCAATAGAGAATAAAATCTGCGGCTCCAAAGTCCACGTGTCTTGGGTACGCACCGCAAGGTTCAACACTCCTTTTTGGTTCTCTTGAGCCAGCAGCCGAGCATTTTTGAGAAAAGAAAACTGTCTAAGATTTCTTTCCGACTCTTCCGCTTTCAAAGGGTCCCAAACGCTGCCCGATTTCAGCAGGAGCTCCCGCTCAATGACATGGGGTTTTGTTTTGATATGGATTTTATTAGCCAACTTAAAAATCCACCAATCCTCACCGGAAACCGCAGGATCAAACACATTGAGGCGTTCTATTTGAATGCTGCGCACAATGGGTTTACTGAAATTCTGTTGAGCTTGAACCCCGGTTAAACAGAATAACAACAGAAGGACATGCATGGTGGAATTGTATAATAAACTACATGGAAATTATCTACCAGAATGACCAATTTCTAGCGATTAATAAACCCGCAGGTCAGATCGTAATCCCGGGCCGCGGAGCAAGGGAAAGACTCTCCCTAAAGAAAGAAATTGCGGACTCTCTTAAAGCTAAAATCTACGTGGTACATCGTTTAGATACAGAAACCAGCGGACTCATTCTCTTTGCCAAAACTGCCGAAACACATGCCGAACTCTCACGGCTATTCGAAACTCGCAAAGTCAAGAAATGTTACTGGGCCATTGTTCAGGGAAAAATAGAAAATGCAGGCAGCGTGGATAAACCTTTAAAAGCGTTCGGCTCCGGACGGATGGGGATCTCTCCTTTAGGCAAACCTTCTCAAACGCTTTATCAGGTCAAGAAACTATTTAAGGACACCACTTGGTTGGAAATACAACCCCTTACGGGAAGACGGCATCAAATCCGGGTCCATCTTTACTCCCTGGGGCATCCCATCCTGGGAGAAACTCGCTACGGTCCAAAACAAACGGAATTTCCCAGGTCCGATGCTTCGATGCGGACCGGTCCGATCTCAACATCGGACCGACTCATGCTGCATGCTTACCAATTAGAGTTCACCCTCTTCTCTAAAAAATTCACTCTTACCGCTCCTATCCCTGAGGATTTCTTGAAAATTCTGAATTCTTTATAACACTCTAGGAATGGCACTGGATTTCGCCCAAAGCCCCCGTGGGGAAGGGGGTGAAACCAGCGACATTCCCTCACCCATTACTTAATTCTTTTTATAGAAATCCGAAATAATTTTCCAGGCTTCTTCCGCTTTCTCCACAAACTTAAAAATATTCGTGTCCCCAGGACTAATGACCCCTTCTTCCACCAAAGAATCAAAATTAATCACCCTTTCCCAAAATTCACGCCCAAATAAAATAATGGGGAACTGCTCCTTCTTCCCCGTTTGGACCAGGGTCAAGACCTCAAATAATTCATCCATGGTCCCATAACCTCCAGGGAAAAAAACCAGGGCTTTAGCCCGCATCAATAAATGCATTTTACGAATAGCAAAATAATGGAACAGAAAACAGAATTCCGGAGAAATATAAGGATTAGGATTTTGTTCGTGAGGTAATGTGATGTTAAAACCAATGCTCCTAGCCTTCACCTCGTAAGCCCCTCGGTTAGCCGCTTCCATAATTCCGGGTCCTCCCCCCGTCACCATAAGATATCTCTGGCTTCCCTGGTGGCCGGACTGCATAGAAACAATCCGGGCAAAACGACGAGCCTCCTCATAATATTTGGATTTCAACTGGACCCGGCGGGCAATGGCTAGGTGTTGTTGAATCCCCCTGGAACGAGGAGAGGCTTTTAGTTTCTTCTCAAGAATGCGCACCGCAGACCGTGTTCTTTCTGGAGAAGAAATTCTAGCACTGCCAAAAACCACAATCGTCGAGTGAATATGGTTGGCTTGAAGCACTAAATCAGGTTTTAAAAGCTCTAACTGAAGGCGTGCAGGACGCAACTTGACGCTTTTTAAAAACTCGAGATCTTCATAAGCCTTGATATAAGAAGGAGATCTTTTTAGAAGTTTTATGCGTTTTTGGATATTAACCATGTATTTTATTTAACTGCATTATACTGAGCTTTTGAAATATTTTCCACAGTATTCGTACTTAGAACCTATCCGAAAACCCCATTCCAGGCCTGCAACTTCTGCTTCCGGCCTGCGCCTTTGCTGTGTTCTGCTTACAGTGCGCCCTTCGGGATTGCACTGCTCGCCTCACCCAGCTTCGGCTCGGC
>JACQJM010000152.1 GCA_016205045.1 Elusimicrobiota bacterium
AAGATAATTTTCTTTATTTTTCTAGTTTATTTTTGGCCTTGGGCTTTCGCCGAACCTGCAGTATCTCCCTCTCCTTGGCTTCGGTTTGACCTCCAGCCCAAGCAGATCGAGAGAATCTGTCGGAGCGCGCAAGATCTGACGGAGGGTAAGCTCAAAGAGTGGACAGCGATCTCCTCCAGTTCGCGGACATTTGAAAACACCGTTTTTGGATTGGAAGCTATTGTGCAGGAGTATGTGGACGCCGTCAATGGCCTCAACTTCTTAAGTTACGTCTCTACGAATTCTGCGGTGAGGGATGCCGCGCACGAGTGTGAGACCAAGGCCGGGCAGTATGGCGTGGACCTCTATTCCCGCCATACCCTCTACGCTCCTTTAAGAGCGTATGCCAGCACAACCCCTGCGCTCCAGGAGGAAGATAAAAAACTCCTGGAAAAAATCCTGTTGGAATTCAAGAGAAACGGTCTGGAACTCTCCTCGGACAGAAGAGAAAAGGTCAAAGAACTTAAAAAACAACTGGTGGACACAGAGTTGGCTTTCGGAAAAAATGTCCGGGACTACAAAGATTCTTTGGAGCTGCCCCGGGAACAATTGGTCGGCCTCCCGGAAGATTACATCAATCGTTTGCAAAAATCGGCCAGCGGGGGAACTATTGTCACGTTGGATTACCCGGATTATTTTCCTTTTATGGAGAATGCCCGGGATGAGCACGCCCGCAAGCAGCTGGAATTCAAATTTTCTAATCGAGCGTCCACTACCAATGTGCGTTTACTGGAGGAAGCCCTTTCCCTGCGGCAACAAATTGCCAGCCTCCTGGGTTATCCCGCCCACGCGCATTATGTCTTAGAAGTCCGCATGGCCAAAAAACCGGATCAGGTTATTGATTTTTTGGGCCGGCTTCAGAAAAAACTAAAGTCTAAAGGAGCGGCGGAGCTCAAGGAGCGCCTAGAGCTTAAACGCAAAGATTTGGGGGCCGATAGAGCAGAAAGGCTCTATGCGTGGGACTGGCGCTATTACAACAATCAGCTCAAGAAGCTTAAGTACGCCATTGATCAGCAACAGATAAAGGAGTACTTTCCTCTGGAAACAGTCCTGGAAGGGATGCTGGGGGTGTACCAAGATTTGCTGGGTGTTCGATTTCTGTCTGTGGGATCGCCGGCCTCGTGGCATCCCGATGTTCAGCTTCATGAAGTGCGCGATGCAGCATCCGATGAGTTGATGGGACACTTCTACATGGACCTGTTCCCGCGAGAGGGGAAATATAAACATGCCGCTGCCTTTGACATCGTCAAGGCGCACATTCTTCCGGACAGCCATTATCAGAAACCGGTCTCCGCGATTGTGGCGAACTTCAATAAGCCTACGGCAGACAAGCCTTCTCTTCTCACCCATGACGAGGTGGAAACCCTTTTCCATGAGTTCGGCCACATCATGCATCAGGTTTTGACCAAGGCAAAATACGGACGATTCTCCGGAACCAGCGTGGCGCAGGATTTTGTGGAAGCGCCTTCTCAAATGCTTGAAAACTGGGTATGGGATCCCGTCGTTCTGAGAAAGCTTTCCGGCCATTATCAGGACAAATCCAAGAAACTTCCGGAGGAACTTCTCAAAAAGATGATCGAGGCCAAAAATATGGACTCGGGCATAAAGTATCTGCGACAGATATTCTTTGCCACGCTCGACATGAGATATCACACAGCCTCTAACCTGGACACCACAGAGGTTTACTCTCAGCTTATGGAACAGGTCAGCCTGATTCCCATGAGCCCGGGAACCCACCCCCAGGCGAGCTTTGATCATTTGATGGGTGGATATGATTCGGGTTATTATGGTTATTTGTGGTCGGAGGTTTACTCGGCGGATATGTTTTCTAAATTCGAGCGCGGGGGGATCATGAACCCGGATCTAGGGCGAAAATACCGCGAGTTGATTTTGGAACCCGGCAGGAGCCAGGATGAAGCGGCACAGCTGAAAAAATTCTTGGGTCGGGAGCCCAACGAGAAGGCGTTTATAAAGAGTATCGGACTAAAATAGTCTCCGCGGAGACTATTTTAGAGTTCACTGACACGGTTACATGAACCGTGTCTTGGCTTCGTCCATCAAAATCTCGTCCACCTTTGGCTTTCCTTGTTCCCGAGCCATCGTTTCGATCATCTGTTTGGCAAAGGATCGAACGGGGAGAGGGACATTCTCCAGCCTTCTCAGGGCTCCGTCTGTCCATAAAATTTCTTGCCCGCCGCTTTTCTGTTGAACGGCGTCTGCCTTGGCGGTCATATCGGCTACCGTGTTGGCGAAAGGACATTTTCCCATACTTTCTTTTAGAGTGTCTTTCACGCTTTTTTCATCTTGCGCTTGAGGATTCTTGCTAACCCCTAACCCCTCACCCCTAACCCCTGTCTTTAACATCGATTGGGTAAGTTCAAAAGCGGCAGGCTGTGTTTCTCGTCCCCCCAGGGTGACTCCCAGCGCCTGGACCATCTGGGTTTCGCCGGGATTTGTCACCATGGAAAATGTCGCTTGGCATTGAGGGCAATGGAATGTGATTCCCAGCCCGATTCCACCCGTCTCTTCAACCTTTTGAAAGCCCATGAACGCCTCACATCTCCGGCAAACAAATTTCATGACGGTTCTCCTCCGAATACCAGGTTTTGGCACCCCGTCCAGAACGAGTGGCGCATCTCCAGGGAGTAGGCGACTCCTTCCTCTACCTGGGCTCTATCTCTGGGGGTAGTGGCCAACGCAGAGATCAGCGTTTTAAACGCCACCGCATGTTCCTTGTCCTCTTCAATGTGCATCGTGAAATATTCTAAGTCCTTCTCCCGGAGGAGCGTACTCTGGCGCAGGCCCCGGAGAAGATGTTGGAACATGAGAGGGATGGAGTGTTCATGGCCGGGGCCGATGGCGCCCAAAGCTTTTAAAATAGGTCCTTCTCTGGTGAGTTGGAGATGGCCCCGAATGAAGGCTGTGGTTTCCGTCCTATGTGGAACTCTCCCCCAATCCTCATCTCGAAGGCCCAGGGCTTTCAGGAAATTCCGGTAGAGGTGGACGTGGGAGCGAAATAGGGTGTATTGGCCAAACTCATCCTCAAACACGCCGCGCAGAAGAGAGGTCCTCTCTGGAGACAGACGGGCCGTGAGGTGGGTCATGTAAGTCGTAAATACGCTCACCAGCTGGTAGTGTTGAAGACCGAAGGCCCGGATTTGGCTCAATCCGAGGGATTCATGGCTGAATCTTTTCAGAAAAGGGTGGTGCACCGCCGGGTGAGTTGAAATTTCGTTCTCTAGGGAGGAGAAGAAGGCGGGAGATTCTTGGAGCAGGTTCATGGAAGAAGTTTTAGGAGTTTACCAGCAATGTTCTCAAACAAACGCGAGACGGGATGGTGTTTGGGGAGGGGGGTTCCCGTATCCAGGCTCGTCGCAAGTTGAGGATCATAGGGGATGCGCCCCAGAATTTCCTCGTTTTCCGCGGCCGAGCCAAAAAGGTTGGAGAGGTTCTGTATAACTCCCAACACACGAATCCCCAGGTCCAAGGCGTACTGCTTTGATCTTTCCACAACGGACTGGGCTACTTGCGATCCTGTCGTGACGAGGAGAGCCCCGTCCATCTCGGGCATGTATTGGTACAGGGCGGGGGGCTTGTCCGCGGCGGCGCCGGGAGGAAGGTCCAAGAGGAGAAAATCCAGGTCTCCCCACGCCACATCCCCCAAAAACTCTCTCAGGGTGCTGCTCTCCATCATCCCCAGCCATACGGGCGTCAGATCCATGGGGCCTTTCCAGCGGACAGGGGCGGTTTCTTTTATTAGGAAGGCCATCGAGGCGACTTTAATGCCCAATGGACCTATAACGGGATCTATTTGAGTTCGCGAACCCCCAGCACCCTCCACAGCCCCCTCACGGAGCTCGGGGACGATGGGAGCCTCAGAGAGGCGAGTCGAGTTCCGGGTACCAGTCGGGGCTCCAGAGGAGCCCAACGTGCTGGCCCCCAGTCCCCAACCCCGATCTTTTAATCCTAACATATGAGGAATAGAGGGGCCGTTCAAATCAGCGTCCAGGATTCCCACCTTAAAAGTTTTTCGCGCCAGGGCCAGAGCTAGCTGGACCGTCACGGTACTTTTGCCGACCCCCCCCTTTCCGCTCATGACAAAAATTTTGTGGCGGATCTGGGCTAGGCGGTGTTTGACCTTTAGGATTTGGTCCACAAGCTGCTTTTGAACCTTGGCGTCATCTTTAAAGGTTATATTTTCCAGAATGGATTTAAGTTCGGTCATAGGGGACGAAGTTAAGCAAATTTTTTCTTAAGCGCCTTTTCTACGGAAGCAGGAACAAATTTTTTTAGATCTCCTTTCAACGCGGCCACCTCTCGAACTATGGAGGAGGTGAGGTAGGTGTAATCCTCTCCCGGCATCAGAAAAACGGTCTCCACCTCGGAATAGAGATGGCGGTTCATGGAGGCCATCTGGAACTCGTATTCCAGGTCAGAAACCGCTCGAAGGCCTCGGATGAGCACTTGGGCCCTTTTAGACTTTAGGTAATCTACCAGGAGTCCTGAAAATGTGTCCACCTCCACTTGACTATTTTGTCCCAGACTTTCCCGGATGAGGGATATTCTTTCTTGAGCCGTGAAGGCATGGTTTTTTTGAGGGTTGTTGGTGACCGCCACAATTAATTTATCAAAAATCTGGCAGGCTCTCTGGATGATGTCCAGATGTCCTTTGGTAATGGGGTCAAAGCTACCTGGATAAACGGCTGTTTTTGCCATAAGGGGGATACTATTATAGCAAAGGCAAGGCAGGGGCTACCCTTCGACTATAGAAATGGACTCGATGCGATCTCCCTGCGCAATCGCATTGACTACAGTCATGTCCTTGGTGCGGCCAAAGACGGTGTGGACGCCATCCAGGTGCGGGGTGGCGACGTGCGTGATGAAAAATTGGCTGCCGCCCGTGTCCTTGCCCGCGTGCGCCATGGAGAGCGTTCCGGGGGTGTGCTTTTGGGCATTGATCTCACATTTGATTTTATAACCGGGCCCTCCCGTGCCCGTCCCCAGGGGACAGCCTCCTTGGATCATGAAATTCTTGATCACGCGGTGGAAGGACAATCCGTTATAGAAGCCTTTTTTGGAGAGATCAACAAAATTCTTGACGGTATTGGGAGCGTCCTTATCGAATAGTTCTAGATGAATAGTTCCCCGGCTTGTTTCCATGACGGCTTTGGGCATAATAAGTTCCTCCTTCTCTTTATTATATTTAAATTTTAGCGCAAGGTTTGACGGAAAGCTCCCTAGAACTTTAAGAGGAGAGAGTAGCGGAAGGTGTTGCCCAAATCACCGAAGGGGACCCAAGCAAAATCGAATCCTAATTGTTGGTAAGTCATGCCGGCTCCAATGGAGATGCCTGAAAGACCGCCCGGATCGCTGTTTCTTGAGTTATAACCCGCTCGGAGCGCCGCGGATAGACCTTCAAAGAAGGAGTGGTTAAACTCTGTGCCCGCACCGAACCCGATACGGTTATCTCTGGGGATATTCAGATCTGCTGCAAAAAGAAGGTTGCTGCTGAGGCGCTGGCTCAAGCCGGCAAATAGCACCATGGGCAAGGGGCTGCTGTCCACGTGGAATTTTGTTTTGCTTCCGAGATTTCTAACTCCTAGCGCGACGGAGCTGGTCTCCCAACGATAGAGGCTCCCGACATCCGCTCCCAGAGCGGTGGCATGCACACCATCCAAAGTCTGGTCGATGTACTTCAGGGTCGTTCCCAAGGAAAGACGGTCATTAAGTTTAAGTCCATAGGAAAGAGCATAGGCTAGATCGCTGGAATCAAAGGTTTCTGAGGGAGTATCTGTCTCGGTAGTGCCCCGGCGTTCTATGTCAGAAATGCCGAGATTATAAATGGAGACGGCCAGGGTTCCTCGTTGACCTTCTCTGAGGGGAACGGCAAAGGAAGCAAATTCATGCCGGATACTCTGGAAATATTGATTATGCATGCCCCCCACCTGGGGGCGTGTAAACTCTGCCAGCCCGGCCGGATTATAGTACGTCGTGAAAATGTCATCGGCCACCGCAGAATAGGCTTCCCCCATGCCGGCAGGACGGGCTCCCACCCCCAGCTTCAGAAATTGAGCTCCCGAGGTCCCCACATCATTGCGAGAGCCCAAGGCATAAGCAGGTAGAAAGTAGAAGGTAGTAGGTAGAAGGTAGAGTAAAAGAATTTTCCAACGATTTAGCTTCATCGTATTAATGCCATCTTAAAAAACTTTTTGCTGGAGCCCACCTTAACCATCCCTATATAAACCCCACTGGCCGCATCCTTCCCGGAATCGTTTCGGCCATCCCACTCGGCATAGTAGTAGCTGCCGCCGCTCAAGTTGCCCATATCTAAAGTTTTCACTCTCTCACCCGCCACGTTATAGATTTCGACCTTGACATCTCCCGACAAGGCGGCGGGAAGCCCCACGTGAATAAGGGTTCCACGCACGGAAGGAGCGGCCGCGGAGTGGATCAAGCTTAATGTTTTTGTTTCCAAATTAAAGGGATTGGGGAAATTGAAGACCTCAATATCTCCTTTGGCGAAGGCATTTCCTGTAATGACCGCAACATTCGCTCCCAGCGCTACGAATACGGAGAAGTGGTTGACGCAGATCGTGATCGTTTGGTTGGCGTAATCAATTTCGGGCGACCCGCCGCACAAGTTCTGTTGCAGCACGTAAATGTTGGAGGCGGAGTTGTACCAGTAGATGTTCATGCTGGCTGGATCGGGCGCGCCAGTTCCCGTAGAGTAGTAAATGGTAAGCTTGGCCGACTTGCTGAGCGCGGTTCGAACTCCTAGGGGGAGCAAAACGTCATAGAAAGCACTGAAAGGCTGAACCGTGGGTGGCAGGGCAGCCATGGCTCGGTAGAGGTCCGAGGGATAGGCTTCCGGAGCATAAGCCAGGCGGCGGAATTTTCCCTCGACGGCCAGGGACTGGGTCTCGTTTCCCGTGTTGGAGTCGGATTTTTGCATGGTCACTTTGATGGAAGAAGAGACGTCTACCTGTAAGGCCCCGGCCGGGATGTCCACCCGGCTGGTGTCTCCCTCCAGCGCGACCGAGCCTCCCAACACGCCATTGATGGTGGATTCGTTAAAAGCGTTTACTCCTATGAAAAACGTAAAGGTGGAGCTCACCACAAATTCTGGATTGGTAGTGTCGAGAGAGTCTGGGTTCACTGCGCTGGTGTACACCGGCCCCCATCGAATTTTAAAGGACGTATCCCCCGCCGCGGGAGCATACTGAACGGTCAACTCCTTCCGGTCGAGGCTGAGAGAGTGCCCGCTGAGGGAGCCGGCTCCGGACACAAGCGAGACCATTCCGTTAGGATCGGCGTCGGCGCTAGTTTTGTTGCGCAGGGGTTGGGTACACTGAAGGTGAATATCAAAATTGCTTCCCACTTTTCTGATTTTGCCGAAAACGAGCGGGGTGTTGGGACGGAAGACAAGGTTGAGCGACCTAGATTCTGTTGTGGTGCTGAAGGTCACGTTCATGCCTTCAGCAGGAACCGTGGCTTGGTCTCCATCTCCAATTAAAACAATCTGGTAGGGGATTGCTTGTTTGAAACCGCTTAAGGAATACCCTGTGATCTGCTTGGAATTGGGATCTTTGGTAAGGGATCCTATGATCACCGCGCTGAAATCGGAGCTGGCGGCCACGATGGCATTGATGTCGGTGTCGTTGGGGTGGTCCCCATTGGGAAGGGAGATGCTTCCCGAGAGACTGGCTCCGAGAGCTAATGACAAAGAACCCACATTGACATTGCTGTTGGATTGGGAAATTTTAGCGATGGTTTGAACGGACCCAAATCCCTTAGCTAGGGCGGTTATTCGGTAGCTCCCAGTGGCCAGGTTCACGATTTGGAAATTTCCAGAAGTATCCGTGACAAACTCGATGTCTCCAATGGGATTTTTTTTGGGCAGTTCACCGACTTTTTGGACCAGAACCAGGGCTCCCGGAAATTCTTCTCCGGTTCTGGCAGATTGCTGCTGACCAAAGGGAAGCTTGGGCACGCTGCCATCGGGGGTGATGATGCGTCCCGTAAGAGAACTATTGGCCAAGGCTAGGACAAAG
This sequence comes from Elusimicrobiota bacterium, assembly GCA_016205045.1. GTDB lineage: Bacteria > Elusimicrobiota > Elusimicrobia > JACQJN01 > JACQJN01 > JACQJM01. The sequence goes on from JACQJM010000152.1 coordinate 8,091, forward strand.
TTCAAAGAAGGCAGCAATTTTAGATCGACGCCTGATTTTTTGCTCTCAGCGTAGGGAACGAGGCTGTCGTTACTCAGTCTATTTTCGGAATCCAAGCGAGGTGCTGCGATCACGTCGTAATATCTGAGCTCCGAAGAAAGGCTATTTAAGGTGAACTGCCCGTTCTCGTTTGTGAACGCGTTGACCATCTGATTCAAGTCAAAATCCGAGGCGGTAGGATAGGCCGACACAGGGATATTGGAAAGAGCAGTGCCCGCCTGATCTCTCACGGTGCCGATCAAACTCACCCCCGGTTTTAAATTAACCGTACCAATGTTCACGATCTGGCCCGCGGCCACTGAAATCTGAGATTTTGTGATCAGCAGGAGGTTGAGGCTACCTTGCCCTGCTGCGGAAGGATCAAAATCCTTGTTGCCAAAATCGACATCGTAATTAGCGGGCAGGAGACCCGGGATCGTAATTTGGTCACTGCCATCAAAGGATAACTGACAAGCTCCTGTGGAGCAGTCCGTGTTGGCGCTCCCGAAAGCTCCCGCCTTCCAGGGGTTGGCACGCGCGAACACGCGGTACCCCGGGGGGAGAAGATGTTGATTGAGAGAGCCGATGACGCGGTAAGAACGGGTCCCATCGGCGGCGATTTCTTCTAGCGCTATTTTGGCTTTTATGACTCCTCCCGCCACCAGGGAGAAATTTTGCTGGGTCAAACTAGTTCCGGTCACCTCGATATTCTTAGGTTGAACCACGTATTTAACGGGTTGGGCCCGATCCAAAAGGATGAGGGCGTACTGCCCATTAGGAACCTTATTGAATGTGTATTCCACCGAATTGGAATTGTTTAGGTTAAGAAACACGGTCTGGACGGCATCTCCGCGGAGGTTACGCATTTCTGCCGCTAATGGGCGGGTCTCGCTCACTCCTGGGGGAAGAGAGATGGTTCCGGATATGGAGACGCCATTGGTAAAGATAAAATTATGTCCTGAAAGGTCGCTATCGATGACGGTCACCACCTTTTCTTGAGGAGACATCTCAAAGCCGTCCGCTGAGTTGGCATTTAAATCGGCATGATTTTTCAGCAGGTACTGCCCGGGAGGCACGTTCGCGATTTGGTACGTTCCATCCGGCTTAATGGGTGCGAAGTAAAGCTCGCCCAAACCAAATGTGGGAATACTGCCCTCTGCGGCTGAATTCTGAGGCCCAAACCTTTGCATCTCCAAGTTGAGAAGTTCCATGCGAGCGGTGGTAGTGGAGTTTAGTCCCAAGGAACTCCCCGAGGAAAAAAAGATGTCCTGAGGGGCATTGGCGACAAGCCCGGCAATGGAACTGACCGAAACGGCATAGTTCGAGGTGTTGATGACCAGGGTGCCACTTAAGGAAACTGTGCCCGAGACTTTAAACGTGCTGCCGCGCAGGTCCGCCAGAACGGGCGTGATCGTTCCGTCAATCACAGGAATCGTTTTTGCCACCACCGTTCCTAGGGGCCGATACACGGCCTTGACGGAGTAGAATCCGGTGCCGAGTTTGGGAGAGAGCAGGGTGGCGCTGGAGTTGGCCACATCAATAGCGATGCCGCTCATGCTGGCCACATTATTGGTTGAAAAATTAACTTGTGGACCAAACACGTCCAGGCTTACTTGGTCAAAGTCAGAACGTCCTGCCGGCAGAAGGAAAGTGGCGCGCATCTGTCCCGCGAATTGTTTAAGAGTAATATTGGCGGAGCCCACCCCGCCGCTGACAGTTGCCTGGGGGGGACCACCCTGGGTGTCCATTTGGAATCCATCCAGGTGCGTAAAAAGCTGATACGTTCCGTCCGTTAAACCGCCCAACTGGAAGGTGGCGCTGCTGAGGGTCGTGCTGGTAGCGAGGCTGACTTGGGTATGCGCATGGGTGAATGTGGCGGGATTGTAGGCATTGATGTAGAGGGTGAACCCATAACACCCCGCACAGGAGGGGGTGACAATTTGGGAAGTATCTCCTTGAACCGTAATGGTGCCACCCACAACGCTTCCTTGACTGAACGGCAGAAAGTCTACCCCACCCGTTTGGATGTTTCCCAAATCGAGATCCGCGACCGTCACCACCAAGCTTTGGGGTGCGAAGCCATAGGCCCGAGCGGTGAGCGTCCAAATACCGGGTTCCAGCCCCCACAGGGAGTAGATCCCGCTGGATACGGCAGGCGCTCCCGAATCTCGAGACCCGCGTAAATAAACGCCTCCAAATACGGTGGGGAAAGAATCCCCTTGCTTGCGTCCCTCCACAGAAATCCCTGTTCCGTACGTTTGCGTAGAGGGCAGAAACACGTATCCAAAGACATCGCTTTTCTTGGAGAAGGTGAAGGACAGCTCCGAAGTGGTGGCGGCCGCGATGGTAACGGCGGAAACGCCCGTGGAAAGCCCCAGCCCGTAAAGATTGAGTTGAACAGAATAGGTCCCGGGGTTCAAAAGAATTTCGGTCCAACTGCTGGCGGCCACCCCATAATAGGAATACCCATTGTCGGAGGCCACACTTCCGGAGCTAAAATGGATGGTGCCATATCCCTGAGAAATAAAATTCGAGTCTCGCACCTCCACAGATCCCCAGGATTCAAATGGAGCCGGCTTGGTCAAAAGAGCCCGCACCCGCAGGGTGGTGGGCGTCTGAAGGGCTATATCCGCTGCCGATTGTGGAGCCTGGATATCATTGAGCTGCCCATTGACCGTTTGACCATTCGGCAACTGGGTTGAAGCAAATAGGTTATAGCGCTCCCCTGCCCGAAGACCTTGGAGAGAATAATTTCCTAGATTGTCGGAAACAGCAAAGGTTCCTGGACCCGCAGGCCCACCCGATACGGATATTCTGGCCCCTTCCAGAGGCACCCCGTTTTTAAGGACCTTTCCGGAGATGGAGGAAGACTGTACGGCGATACTAAGAGAGGTGTTTTGAACGCCGCTTCCTAAGTACTGAATTTTAACGGTGTAAGTTCCATTGGGCACGACTTGTTGATTATAAACATCCCTACCATCCCACCCTAATGTGCGCCCTGGATTCCCGGTTCCTATCCTGTCGAAAACCACGGTAGCGAAGTTGTCTCGGGATATGCTTACTTTCCAGGTCAAGGATGGGTCGGAGAGCGTAAAGTTGATGTAGGCAAACGCACTCCCCGAGCCATCAGGGGTCAACGTCACTGAAGTGGCAGTTCCGGCTGTTCCTGTGTCGATGGAGACACTTGAGAAAGAAAGGGCCCCTGCCGAAAAAATCGTCGCATACCGATAAGCTCGTCCTCCACCCAAGGCGCTGAATGAGCCCACCACATTGAAATTGCCCGTGCTGGTGGTGGTTAAATAGAAAGAAGGAGAGAGGGGGGATCCCGCATAAATGGTGGTTCTGGAGGTCAGATCGGGAATCGTGAAGCTGGTAGAAGAAGAAAACTTTACCTGGGAATCCGAGAGTCCCGAAATATCTTCTAGAATCAGATCGATCGGAATGTTGGTGCCCGCTGTCGCGGAATTTCCGCATTGGTCTATCAGCATGAACTTCATGGAGGGGGAGGCTTGTCCCGCGCCGACAACCAAAGAATCATAAGAATCGTGTTGGATCCAAGAAGGGGGCCCCGCCGAGAAATTAACAAAGGGTTGGCCACTTTTGAGGGCCAAAAGGGTTCCGGAGTTGGAGCCCTTGGAGCGCACATCGATGACCTGTTGCGTAGGTCCCGAGTAGCTTGCCGGCGTAGTTAGGTAGCGGAAGAAAATTTTCTCCCCGGGGACTAGTTTCCCACCACTTTGAATGCGCAGTCTCGCCCAGTTCGTACCCAACTCCCCGGGATTCAGTTCGAGGGGGTCCAGCAATGTGGAACCGGTAAATGTGCTTGTCCAGAAATCAAAAAACCCCAGACTGGCTGGAGTGTGGTTTTGGGGAGAAGGGTACCAGGGGTCAGGAAAATGCACCGCGACGGCTCCTCCCGCGGTCAGGGTGGCTCCGGAGACCGTATAGACCACCGTCACCGTAGCGGTGCCACAAAACACGTTCGCAGGGGTGATCGTTGCCAGCCCCGATCCGTCGGCATTATTAGCGGGTTGACTGGACACAAACATAAATTGAGAGGTAGTTTCCGAGAAATTACCTGAAGAGTCTCTGGCCTTAGCAGTGATGGTGTAAGAAGAATCGCCTGTCAGATAGCTATCTGCCAAGCCTGAATAATTCCAGTTAGAAAATGTGGTATTGGCTGTCACGGTGGAAAAGTTGAAAATCGGCCCCGCGGCCACCCAATTCAAGGTCGTGTCATTCCACCACATAAAATCGTTCAATCTTTTTACCGCTACGGATACCGAGGACACTAAAACATTGTCCATGGCCGTTCCGGAAATAGATCCTAGAGAAGTGAGATTGGCTCCTGGCGGAGGATAGGTGATGGTAATATAGGGTGGGGTGGTGTCCAACGCGGATCCAGAGGAGGGGCTGAACGTAAATTGAACAGAAGATCCGGGAGATTCTCGATTACCTGCCAGGTCTAGGGCTTGCGAGATTATTTTGTAAGTCGCGCTAGATTCTAATTGGTAATCTGGAAGGCCATTGTAGTTCCAATTGGCCTGGCCTTGAGCCGACCCCCAAATGGCGGAGGCGGGGCCCGTGGAATTGGCAAATTGCCAGTTGGAGCCGACCCACCAGTAGTTATCACGCAGCCTTTGTATGGCCACGAACACGCGGTCCACCGAGATGTTATCCGAAGCGGTACCCGTGATGGTGAGGGCTGTAATCGTGGAGCCATTGACGGGATACTGGATCAGAGAGGAGGGAGATTGGGTATCCCCCCCAGTACACCCTCCCGTGTCTACGGTGAACCGGGGAAAGGCATGGCCTTGGTTATAGAGATTGTCCTCCGCGCGGGCATGCACATAATACTGGACACAGTCCGCGAAAGTATTTGGGGGAATGGAGTATGACCAAGGGTTTGTTCCTGACACCAACACAAAAAGCTCAAAGGTAGAGGTCCAGACATTTCCGCTCAACCACATCCCGGTATCTCCTCTCTGTATAGAGATGTACACGTTTTGCACCGGTGTCGAAGGGGAAGATTGTGAAGCGGTTCCGGAAAGAGTCGTGGGAGCCGCCACCTGAGCATTGTCCGCGGGGGTTACAATTCCTACCGAGGGAGGAGCATTGAAGAAGGTGAAGCTGCTGGTGACCACTTCTATCAGAGGGTTCGCACCGCATGAATCCTGCGCCTCGGCCCGGATAAAATAGGTGTTTCCACTGAGCAGGCTCGCTTTCAGGGATTGGCTGGGGGGGTAGGACCAGGTCCCGGTGCCCGTAGCCACATAGGCCTTGGGATTAGGAGCAGAGAAAGAACCCACACCCTCATCCCAGAAATAGCCGTTATTTCGCACGTCCACCCCCACCCGCTGAATATCACACCCATTGGCTGTTCCGAAAATGATGTTCATGGAATTTGTGGTGCTGTTGGGAAGGGGCTGCAGTATGGCAACGGTTGGGGTTGCCCGCAGCAAAGGAGGAAGCCCCAGGAAAAGCATGAGCGAGCCCGTGAATAGGAAAGTGCCTCTTCTAATATTCATACTTAAAGCCGAATAAATAACTGGCGGCGGTGTAGTTGTACTTATAAAATTGCTCAAACTTCATGTTGGAGCTGGCGTTTCCGTACTGCACGTGGAACAACAACCCAAAATTGGGAGCCAGGGGATAATGCAGAGAGAGATTTATCGCGCCGGTCAGTTGATGAATTTTTTCAGCCAGATAAATGCCCGTGGAATCTTGAGAAAGACGATCAGAGTAGCGGCGGTAGTACCCTGCGAGCCCAAGTTTTAATCCCACCGGCCGGTCCTTTTGGGGACCCTCCCAGGAAAGATCAAGAGCCGGTTCTGTTTTGAACTCCTGATAGTTGTAGTATTTGGCGATAAAAAGAGTGTTGCGGGCGTCGTAGTTATTCTGATTGGATTGAACCAGGGTAGCCCCCACCCCGAAACTTAAGATTCCCCTGAGGGAAGCGCCCCATTTTTGAGGCAGACGGACCGCCGCCTGACCGCTGTGAGTTTTATCGTTTCTGAGGGTTGAGGTGAAGGCTCCCGAAGCATCCACCAAATGCTGGCTGGGATACTTTTGATAGTTGAAGAGATACTGCCCCTCTACCACCGCGCGTTCTCCCAAAGGACAAGAACCGCTGAGGGTGGCCATGTTGCCCCAGGTGTTTATGACATGGGATCCGACCAGCTCCCGTGCCAAAGGCTCTCCGTTAAAATCGAGAGCTCGTTGAGACTCCAGAGAAGAGTAGTTGGGGAAAAAGATGTAGTAGGAATCCAGGCCTAGGCGTACAGAAAAAGGTTCCTCATAGACATATTCCACCTCCACCCCGCCCCCCGGTTTATGGTAATCAAATAAGCCCTTTCCCCAGGCCTCATCCCGGGTTTCTTTGGCCAGCTCGATTTTATATCCCAAGGAAGATTTAAATCTCCAGAAATCATCAAAATCATAGATGGCTTTGATCCCCAAACGATGATTCTGAACCTGCTGAAAAAGAGTTCCAGCACCCACCAGATCCAACACCTGTTTGGTTCCCTGGAAGGAGCCGTAGTAGTTGGGGATGAGGGACCACTCTTCGTTAAATTTTAGTGCCGGGGCCGCCAGAAAGCTAGCATTCCCACTGAGGTTGGCCTTGTCCCCATGGAAGAAGTACTGACCACCCAAGACCTGGGCGTTGTATAAAGGAGAAACCCCTACAGAAAATGCAAAATTCAAAGTGCAAAATGCAAAATTAACAACGAGGATTAGTCCTAACCCCAAACTATTTATAATTTTTAATTTTGAATTTTTAATTTTCTTCATCACGGTATCAGTC
>JACQJM010000159.1 GCA_016205045.1 Elusimicrobiota bacterium
CCCCTATCCCCTCTGTATATGCCATCTGGGTGGCGGACTGCGTTCCCATGTTTTTCTGGAATGAGCGCGGCACCGTTTTTGGATTGGCCCATATAGGCTGGCGCGGGGCAGCGCAACAGTTTGCAGCAAAGTTTGTGGAGAAAATGCGGAAAGAAGGGATTTCCAATAAAGACATGAGAATAGCGGTAGGCCCGCATATCCATTCTTGCTGCTATCCGGTTGGACCTGAAGTGGCCCAACAATTTCCGTACTCCAGCCTGATCTGCAAAGGAGATAATATTTTTCTAGACTTATCCCAGGAATTGATCCGTCAAATCGACGGGTGCGGGATTTCCCTGGAGCATCTATCCATTTCGGAGGCTTGTACGTCTTGTCGCTCAGATGAATTTTTTTCGTACCGTCGTGATAAGTCCGATCTGAGGATGATGGCGTTCATCGCTTCGCGAGGGGATAGGGGTCAGGGTTTAGGGGTCAGTTAAGATTATGTTTCTAGAATTTCTGATGATGGCTCACCCCTCACCCCTCACTCCTCGCCCCTGGTTTTATGTTTGAAACTTTAGTTCGACCTTGCCTTAAAGAAGTCTCTCCCTATCATCCGGGAAAACCTATTGGAGAAGTACAACGTGAATTAGGCATCAAGCGCGTCATCAAACTTGCCTCCAATGAAAATCCTTTAGGCCCCTCTCCCAAAGCCACGCGGGTGATACGACGCCTGGCCAGCTCAAACTATCTATACCCGGAAGGCTCCAGTCCGCTTTTACGCGAGGCTTTAGCCAAAAACCTGTCGCTCGATTCCTCCCGAGTTATTATTGGAAATGGTTCCGATGAGTTGATTCGGTTGTTGTGTGAGACTTTTCTCAATCTTGAGGATGAGGTCATTGTATCCCGTTTTGGATTTATTCGATTTAAACAACAGGCTGGTTTGATGGGAGCCAAGATTATTGAGGTTCCCATGGAACAGTGGAGACACAATCTGGTGGCCATGGCTCAGGCGGTTTCTTCTCAAACCAAAATACTGTTTGTGGCCAGCCCCAATAATCCCACGGGAACCTACAACACAACCTCCGAGCTGGAAACTCTTCTTAAAACGGTTCCTTCCCGCGTGTTGGTGGTGTTGGATGAAGCGTACTATCATTACGCGTCTTTAAGGCCGGACTATCCCGAGAGTCTTCGGGGAATGATACAAGCGCACCCCAACCTTGTTGTTTTGAGAACATTTTCCAAGGCATATGGATTGGCGGGAATGCGCGTGGGATATGCCATCGCTGAACCAGAACTTATTCGTTGGTTGGATCGTATTCGCATGCCATTCAACGTGTCGCTCTTGGGACAATTGGCTGCTCAGGATGCTTTAACAGATAAGGCTTTTGTGAGACGGAGTGTGGTCTTGGTGGAGAGAGAAAAGGAAAAACTTCATCCGGCACTGCATCATTTGGGGCTTAAGGTGATTCCTTCTGCGGCCAACTTCTTATTTGTGGAATCCCGCATTCCTGGCAAAGAACTTTTTCAAAGACTTTTATATCAAGGGGTGATCGTCAGGCCCCTGGACGAGTATGGGCTCCACCATCACCTAAGGATTTCAGTGGGGACCTCATCTCAAAATAAAATTCTTCTGAAGGTTTTGGGAAAGGCGTTGGGATGATCCCACCACCTTTCATGGCACTCTGGCGCAGTGAAACAAATTCATGTACTTTGTGTATCTTCTAAAAAGTAGTCGTACTGGAGATCTGTATGTGGGTTATACCTATAATTTGCGCCAGAGACTCCAGGAACATCAGAACGGAGAGTCGCAGTGGACTAAAACACGTACTCCGTTTGCTCTAATCTACTATGAGGCATATCAGAACGCCCAAGACGCAAGGAAAAGAGAACAGCAACTCAAACGTCAGGGGAAGGCATTGGGACAACTTAAAAGGCGAATCAATGGCAGCTTGGGCGTTCTTGCCATGAAAGGTGTGGGATGACTTGGAAGGGTAAGGAACGTCGACGGCGAAGATGGATCATCGCCATGGATGGACCGGCTGGAGTGGGCAAGTCCACCGTGGGGCGTTTGATCGCAAAGAAGTTGGGATTCCTTTTCTTGAACACCGGAGAAATGTACCGGGCTCTTACCTGGAAAGTCATGCGCGAAGGGATTGACCCTAAAAATGGCAAAAGAATAGAACAACTGGCTCGACGAATCGTTTGGGAATTTAAACCTGCTCGCGGAACGTCACTACGCACCTTTGTCGATGGGGTAAAGATCAATCACCAAATTCGGTCCGAGCAGGTCAGCCGCAATGCGAGTACCGTCGCCGGCATTCCTGGGGTTCGTAAGTTTATGCGAAAGCTTCAAAGAAAGTTGGGAGAAAAAGGCGGGATTGTGATGGAGGGACGAGATATCACCACCAATGTGTTTCCGGACGCTGATTTCAAGCTTTTTTTGGATGCTTCCATCGATGAAAGGGCGGTGCGAAGATATTGGCAGCTTAAAAACCAGGGCTACCATGTGGACCTAAAAACTATACGGGAGAACATCGCGGCCAGAGATAAGCAAGACCGTGAAAGAAAAATCAATCCTCTTCGTCAGGCTCCTGGTTCGTTGGTGGTGGATACGACCCATTTAACCCTGCGTCAAGTGGCGAATAAAATACTAAAATGTATTCATCAGAGACATTACCGAGTTACAGACTAGTGATGAGAGATGATGGATGTGTGATGAGTTTTTTAAGAAGAAGGGAATGTTTTCTGTTCTGTGCTTTAGCTCATAACTCATATCCCATATCTCATCTCTAATGATCTTCTGGATTCTTCAAACCCTCACGCGATTCATTCTGGTTGTTTTTTTTAGACTTCGTGTGGAGGGTGTGGAACGCATCCCCGTTGAAGGTCCTCTGATCGTGGTTGGCAATCACGTTTCCAATTTGGATCCCCCCGTGGCTTCTACGGCTGTGTCACTGGTGCGCCGACCCAGGTATGTGGGTAAGCGAGAACTGTTTTCTATTCCTGGATTTTCTTGGCTTTTGAAGCAAATTGGTGTGATTCCGCTGGATCGAGGGCAGGGAGGGGGCGATATCTTGGCCATTCGTTCGGCGATGCAAGTGATAACAGAGGGAGGATGCTTGATTCTGTTTCCTGAAGGGACTCGTTCTAAAACGGGAAAACCAGGCAGACCTAAACAGGGTGTCTCTTTTTTGGCGCATCAAACGGGAGCACAAGTGTTGCCGGCGCGAATTTGGAATACGCGGGAAATATTGAAATTCAAACCACTGCGAATTAAGTTTGGAGTTCCTCGATCTTTTGATGTCAGTTTATTGGAGGGGCGGTCTCCCAAAGAAGCGTATCAGATGTTTGCGGAGAGAGTGATGGAAGATGTATTCTCTATACAATGAAAGAGTGGAAAGCTGAGATGTTAGAGGAAGAAGAAAAAGAGCAGGAGTTGGAATCATCGGAAATGTCCATGGCGGACCTTCTTCGCGGAGAAGAAGAGGTTTCCGAAAAGCTTTTGAGCCGTGAAGTGGTGCGCGTTAAAGTAGTCCAGGTATTGGAAGATCAGGTATTGGTAGATGTGGGGGAAAAGAAAGAGGGAGTGATCTCTAGGACTGAATTTAAGCCGGGGGAGATTCCTGCGGTGGGTGGAGAGGTTCCCGCTCTGTTGGAAAGGAAGGCTTCGGAACATAGCCCTGCCGTGCTTTCGTATCGAAAGGCCAAGCAGGTGCTAGCCTGGGCTGCAACCCAGAAAGCATTTCAAGATAAACAAAGGGTGCGCGGAAGGGTGATGCGGCAAATCAAGGGCGGATATCTTGTGGACTTGGATGGGATTTCAGGGTTCTTGCCCCTTTCTCTTTCCGATATGCGCCCTATTCATCACCACCATTTGCCTGTAGGGGCACTGGTGCGTTGTTATATTCAGGAGATGGGAAAAACGGGGAATAGGGGAGCTCGTTCTGGAGAGTCAAATTACCATGTGGTATTGTCCCGCAAGCAGGTGCTGGAGGAGGACCACAAACAACGCATCCAAAAAGCGATGGAGAAACTCAAGGTGGGCGGGGTGTATCGGGGTGTCGTGTCCCAGGTGAAAGAGTTCGGTTTTTTTGTGGGATTGGGCGGCCTCGAGGGTCTGGTCCACATTTTGGATTGTGCCTGGAAGGAGCCTAATAGAGCCTTAAAATCTTTTAGAAGAGGCCAAAGGGTGCAAGTGAAAGTGCTAAAAATGGATTTGGAAAATGGCAAGGTGAATTTGGGAATCAAACAACTGCTTCCCAACCCTGCCGATGAACTTCGAAAATATTTTCC
>JACQJM010000150.1 GCA_016205045.1 Elusimicrobiota bacterium
GAAATACCCTCAAAATCTTTATACTTTGTTTTTGGATCCCCGCGACTATTCTTGGCAAATCCCTTCCCGTAGAAATCAAAAAAACCAACACCTATCCCGAATTATGGGTGCAAGGAAAACCATTTTTCATCCACGGGGCTGGTTTCTTTTATCCGCGCATTCCCAGAGACCTGTGGGAAAGTTCCTTAAAAACCTCGAAGGAGTTGGGAATCAACACCATCCACCTCTATATCCCTTGGAATTGGCATGAATCTAAGGAGGGCGAACTCGATATTGACGGCCACACAAACCCACGCAAGGACATCCTGGGCCTCATGCAGATCATCTCCCATCTGGGCCTCAAAGCCATGATTCAACCCGGCCCCTACATCTGCGCAGAGTGGAAAAACGGAGGCTACCCCGACTGGCTCTTAAAACGACCCGAGTACAAGATGGCACGGCGCTCCATCGCGGAGGGAAGGTACCCACCCCTCTCCTCCCTGCAATACTCCGATCCTGAGATCGCAGCCAAAGCCTGGATGGAAAATAAAACGCATCTCAAATACACGGAGCGCTGGTACAAGACCATCGCTGAGAAAATTGTGAAGCCCTTCTCTTGGGAAAAGAGCGGGCCCATCATCCTGGTCCAAGTAGACGACGACCAGCCGGCCGGAAACCGAACCAATGGCCCTTATTTCTGGAAGTATATGAAATGGTTGAGGGACATATTCATCAAGTCCGGGGTTTCCCTGCCCATCATTCTTAACCCCTCGGAAACGTCCGTTCCGGCCCTGGGGAATAAAGACACGAGCAAACCCCATCTTTGGATCATGGCCCAGTGGTACCAGAGATTTTATGGGGCGGACTTGAGCACTTCCAGCATCATCCTCATTGAACCCTCGGCCGAATATTTGAAAACAAGTCCTGAGTTTCCCCCCAGCATCATTGAATTTTACGCTGGATTTTTTGCCCTAGAGCACAACCCCTACGGCATGACCACCCACCCCTCCAACACCCTCACCGCCTCCCGTACATTATTCCAAAATGGGCTGAAGGGACTCGTAAACTATCCGCTCCAGGACTCCCTCTATCCCGCCGGATATGAAATTCCCTCCACCAATCCTCACTATGCCTGGGAATCGGCGCTGGATGTCACCGGCAAAAAAAGAGACAAGGCGCGCAGCGTGGAACGAAACGGAAATCTGCTCCGCGCCCAGGGAGAGCTTCTGGCCGCCTCCCACGAATGGGCGGACGTGGGCCTCATCAATCCTGTGGCGGCCCTGGATTTAGTCCACCTGAGCACCACAGCCCTGGAAGCTGTGAAGACGGAACTCAAAAACTTGGAGCAGTGGGCCATCGAAAAACAGATTTCCACCGAATTTGTGGATCCTCACTCCCAACCCTTGGATCAGTTGATGCGCTATCCCATCCTCCTGGAGCCCTTGCCCTCAAAATTTTCCCTGCCCCCTTTTTCCTCTCAAGCCCAAAAGAAAATCCGGGAGTACACCACCCGCGGAGGGAAAGTTATATCCTTGGATCCTTCTACGGCCGAAGGAAAACAAACTTTGTCTAATCTAACGATTCCCAGGAAGCTAAGAACAAGCGGTTGGATCTATGGCTCGGAGTTGGTCTCAAACCTAGGCAGCCTCCCAGGGGGGAATCGGGACAAAACCCAGGAAAATTATGGGTTTGTGATGCTGACCAACCTAGGAGCCTCGGAAATAAAAACAGAAGTGATTGCGACCGACCCCTACGATTCTCAAGGCGTCATCTCTTTAAATACGGTCAAGGTCCCGCCCCATGATTCCCTATGTCTTCCCCTAAGAGTACGCCTTTCCCGCCTAATGCACTCCTCCCTTCCTTTCTTGGGAGATTCCGATGAGATCTATTCCGCCACGGCCGAATTGAGCCATAGCCGAGCAGGAGAAAACTTTTTTCAGTTGGGATTTTATGCGCCCTCACCCATGGAATTAAAGCTTCACCTAAAATTTCCCCCACTCTCTATTTCTCTAAACCACAAAGAATTCAGCGATTACTCTTGGGATGCGGAAAGCGGCTTTTTAACCTTACAATTGCCGGCGGGAAAAAGTCCTGATTTCTTGCAATCCCTGCTGTTCCTGTATGCTTCTAAACCGTCACCCTCCCTGGAAATCCCTTTAAAACAACCGTCCCTGGCTTATGAGTTCCCTACCCAAGTTAACGATCTGATACGCCCCGATATCACCCTGCCCTCTTTTCCGCCTCTGGTTCTGGCTAATGTAAATCGCCAGAACACCATTCCTCTTACTTTAGAAAATCCCTCCGATCAAAAAAAATCCGTCTCCATCCAATGGAGCTCGCCAAGCCTCATGTTTACCTCCCCCCCAACAACCATCGACCTGAAACGCCACGCAAGCAAGAAATTGACCTTTGAGGTCCAAGCGCTCTCAGACTCCCCAACCCATGCGGCTACATTAGCTCTCCAATCCGATAACTGGACCCAAGAGATCCCCATTCAAGTTCTGTGGATTTCCTCTCACCAATCGGTGGGATATTCCTTCGATTTGGATCGCGATGAAAAATCAGAAATCATTTTGGAAAACGCCAAACTTCGTGTCGCGGTCAATCCTGTAGCGGGCGGCCGCATCACCCAGATGGTCTCCAAAGAGAACGAGACAAATATTGTGGCCACTCCCGGAATGTTGAGAGAACTCTTCACTCTGATGGAACCCTTGGATACAACCTGGGAGAACCAGAAACTGCCCAGTTGGACTCGTTCCCGAACGCCGGGCTTAAACACCCGCTCCTATTCTGTGGAGAAGTTCAGTCAAAACGGACCTCAGGCCAACGTTACGCTCTCTTATCAGACTCGGGATGTATCCCATCAAGGAGCGCAGATCAAAAAGACGATCTCTTTGTACCCGGACTCCTCCGCCACTTTGGTTTCCTACGAAGTTCAGGTGGCCTCTGGGGATGCCAACCAGGAATTCAAAATCCACCACGTGATCTATCTTGATTCTGGAGCGAAACTCCGGTACGGACAGAATGGAAAGACCCAGACCGAATCCTTAGAAAAGGATTTGAATAAAGACTTTAGTCCCGACTGGATCGGGATAAAAAACTCTGACGCGGAGTGGGCCGTGGATTGGTCCACCGCCACCCACGTTACCCTCAAGGCCAAGAAAAACTACGCGGTTTTAGAGATCACCCTGGGAAAGCTACCGCTCTCAAACAAAACTTATTCTTACCAGCTCCGTTACCACTATGGGCCTAACGCCTTCAAGGAGAGACGCCGCGCATCTGCTCTTGAGTAGACCTCTCTATGATCCAACCCCAAAACTCCTCTCTTCAACGCAAATTGGGTCTCAAGGATTCTCTGGCGCTCAATGTCACCAACATGATAGGGATAGGACCCTTCATCACGATTCCTCTGTTTCTCTCTGCGGTAGGAGAACCCTCCGCTTTGTGGGGGTGGGTTTTAGGCGCGATTCTAGCCATGGCGGACGGATTCCTGTGGAGTGAACTGGCCGCCGCTCATCCTTACTCAGGAGGCACCTACCACTACCTTCGAAAACTGAGCGGCCCCGTATGGGGGCCACGATTGGCCTTTCTATTTTTGTGGCAGTTCGTCATCAGCGGCCCTCTGGAGATCGCCTCGGGCTGCGTGGGATTGGCCCAGTACGCCTCCTACCTTCATCCCTTCTCACACCCCTTTCTTCTCAAAGCCATCGCCATGATCACGGTGCTCATCGCCCTATGGCTTCTCTCCCGTGAGGTGGATGTGGTAGGGCAGATGGCTGTGGGCCTAGCGGTGGTGGTGTTGGGGGTGTGTTTATTCATCGTGTGGAGTGGGCTGACGCACTCAGCAAAACCTCTAGGGGAAATTCTGCGCCCCATGGCCAACGTTCACCTCTCCTGGACCTGGATGATCGGGTTGGGACACGCCACCACCATCGCGATCTACGACTATCTGGGCTACTACAACGTCTGCTACGCGGCGGAAGAGGTAAAAAATCCCGAAAAAACAATCCCCCTCTCCATCTTGTGGGCCCTAATCTTGGTAGGGATTCTGTACTTCTCCATCAACCTCTCCATACTCAGAGTTCTGCCCTGGCAGGAAGCTTCCTCCTCCAGTTTCGTGGTCTCCACATTCATGGAAAGGCTGTATGGGATGAGGGTGGCCAAAGGCATCACCCTTCTCATTCTGATCACCGCATTCGCCTCGGTGTTTTCTCTTCTGGCGGCTTACGCCCGCATCGTGTACGCCGCTTCGCGGGCCGGGGACTTCTTTTCCTCCTTTGGAGAGGTTCATCCGATTAAAAAAGACCCCCGAAAAGCGCTGTGGCTGATCGGGACTTTTTCGGCATTGGCCTGTCTGATCGATCTTTCGGATTTGATCGCCGCCTGCGTAGCCATCCGCATCCTGATTCAATTCTTGGGTCAGGTGGGATTGGTGTGGAAACAGAGAAGAAGGGGAGTCTCGCTCCCCTACCACATGCCCCTTTATCCCCTCCCCCTTCTAGTAGCACTGGTGGGCTGGAACGCGCTTCTATGGAGTTCGGAATGGAAAATTCTAGGATTTGCCGCCGCGATCACCCTTTCCGGAACCCTCATCGCCTTGTGCCGAAAACCAAAATCTGAAACTTTCCCAAAATTTTAGCGGATTACTGCGCAAGTCCTACTCTCCGGCGGGCAAGCGGGTGGCCGGGGATTGCCCAAAGAAAAACCTCTCGAAGGGCCGCACCTAATGAAAGCCCTCCCTGCCTGCCGGCAGGCAGGGAGGGGTAGCGGCGCCGCAGATGGCGCCCGCGGTTTTTTGAAGTGAAAACCCCTCGGAATCTAGCCAAGCTATATATAAAAGGGTGAAGTCTCTCCCTCTCCCCCTTGACAAATCAAGGTTCTGGGGCTATAACCCTCCAGTCGTCCGACATCACGATTTTCCCAACTCTAAACACTTATTGCCCAAGCATGTCCCCCTTCCTTGCCCTTTGTGTCGGCCTGGCCACCCTCTCTCTGTGCATCGCCGTCATCACCGCCATCTTCACTCTCCTCTCCCTAAAAAGAAGTGCCGCCACCCTAAGCCCCCTTCCACAAAAAATTCTTGAACCCATGAAAAATCTGAAGTCCATGGCTCAAACCAAATTTGTCGATCTCGCCGCCACGGGCATCACTCGATACCTATTCCGCAAAAACGATCTGGAAAACCAGAATAATAAAGAAGGAAAGGAGACCACCATGGCCGAAAGCAGAGGTTGGGGCCCGTTCATCCTGGGAGGATTGATCGGTGCTGCAGTAGCAATTCTCTGTGCCCCCGAAAAGGGCACAGACGTCCGCAAGAGAGTGAAACGCTGGTTCGAGGAAGGCAAGGAGATGGGTAAAGACCTGGAAACCCACCTAGCCACCGCCTATAAGGCGGGGAGGAAAGCCTTTCTAGAAAACGGGAGCAAGAAGTCTCATATCAACGTCAGTTGAGCAAAACACTGATTAAGTAACATACCCCTCCGCCAAATCACAAAATAAACAATTAACGTTAATGGAGTGGTTTGGTGGAGGGGTTCCTTAAACAATACAGCCACAACGCTTCATTGAGGGGGTCTCAGGCTTGAGATTTCTTATCGAGGAGAGGACCTAGAACATATCCCAAAACGAACGTACTGAGGGTTCCAAAAACGATGAGCCAACTCCACCCCAATCCGATGATTTTTTTCTCGGACAAAACCAAAAGTGTCGCCATCGTGACCGAACTCAAAACCATAGCCACCACGTTCCCACGATTGCCGGACCGGGTGGTCAAAAGCCCCAGCAGGAACACACCCAGAAGGGAGCCCGCCGTCACGCCGTTGATCTTGAACGCCACCCACAACATTCCTTCAAAGGCACGGCACTCATAGGCCAGGATGCCCAGAATGATTCCAAACACCACCACGCAAATCCTGGAAACCTTCAGGTAGTGAGCCTCCGTTCCGGAAGGCTTCATCAGGTTCCGGTAGATATCCGTCACAAAAGAGGCGCTCAAAGATCCCAAGGGGGAATCAATGGAGGCCAGCAAGATGGCCGCCAACACCAACCCCTTCAAACCTGAAGGCATCACATGAGTGGCAAAATGAGACAGAATCTTATCCGAGTTCTCGGGCAGAGGCAGTCCCGCGTTTTGTTGGTAAAAAACGTACAGCAATGTCCCCAGAGAAAGATAGGTCAATAGCAAAGGCAGAACCGCAACGATCGTCATGGTCAGCGTCTTTTGACTCTCACGCCGCGTCTCCACGGTCAACAATCTTTGCATTAGCTCATGGTCTGTTCCAAAAGCCGCCATCGAGCCGAAAAAGCCATTGAGAATGGCAATCCACAAAAGATTGGGGTCCTGAAAATTCCAGCCCAGATTCAACAACTTCAACCGCCCCCCCTCTCCTGCCACACGCCATATCTCTGAAAAGCCTCCTTGAATGTGGAAGAGCAGAAAAACCAACGTGGCCAATCCCGCGATGTAGAAGGAGAGTGATTGAAACACGTTGGTCCACACAATGGCCTTGATACCCCCAAAAGCAATATACGCAATAGCCACCAGAGTAAATAGAAGTACAGCTTGGCCCAGACTCCAGCCCAACATCACGGAAACCGCCAGGGAAGCAGCGTACAGACGCACCCCGGAAGCCAAAAGTCTCGTGATGAAGAAAAAGACCGATCCTGCATATTGAGTCGCCGGGCCAAAGCGATGCCTCAAAAACTCGTAGATGGTGGTGCAGTTATAACGGTAGAAAGCGGGGATAAAGAAAAAAGCGATAAAAAGCCGAGCCGAAGCGGAGCCGATGAAAAACTGGAGATACTGCCAATTCTCCCGATAGCCCGTCGCAGGAACTCCCACGATGGTCAACGCACTGATCTCGGTGGCCACGAAGGAAAGACAAGCGGCCCAGACCGGGATTTTTCTTCTTGCCAAAAAGAAATCCGCGGTATCCTTTTCCTCTTTGCCACTGAAATAGGCAATGACAAGCAAAATGGCGATCGAAAAACCAACAATCGCAAAATCCCACGCTCCCAAAGGTATTTTCTCCATTTAAAACTCCTTGAGTCTTTTTTCCCGACGGCTCTGGGCTTCTTGAGAGCGGCGCTTCTCCTCTGGAGATTCCAGTTTAAGGGGAGGGACGGAACAAGGTTTACCCTCCGGCCCTATCGCCACCATCGTCACCAGACAGGAATTAGTGTGGTGTCTCTCGCCCCGGTTTAAATCTTCCGCATACACTTCCACCCCTATTTCCATGGAAGTGCGCCCCACATAGTTGACCTGGGCCTCCATCACGACAAAATCTCCCACATGGACGGGAGTCCGAAACTCCACCCGGTCCATGGCCACCGTCACGCAGGGACGCTCCGAGTGACGGTGAGCACAAACCCCCGCCACCTTATCGATCATTTTAAGGAGAGCGCCCCCGAAAACATTGCCCTGGAGATTGGCATCGGCCGGCATCATCACATCAGAAATCATGGTCTTGGACAGCCGGGGAGGCTTGGCTTTGTTATTTTTCACAAAGAAACAGGCCACCGTCCCACGGCTTTCTCGGGACGCAGAAGCGCCCTGGCCGCCGCTCTCTGAGAGTGTTCCAGATCTGAAAACGCACACAACCCCGCCTCATAGGAGAATCCTGAAAAAACAAAAGGACTTCCGAAAGAAAAAAGCACTCTGCGGCGAACTTTTTCTAACAGCGCGCGTAGTTTCTTGCGAGATTCCACATTTAGATGGATGGCTCCCGAATAGGCTTGAGGTTTTGAAAATATTCCAACCAGAGTAGATTGCGTCTGATTCCTGGCCAAGGAAATTTGAAGCGAGGATGGAGTACCGGAAAGAATTCTCACCCCCAGCTTTCTCAGTTCATCCACGAAAGCTTTTCCCTGCCAGTCTGAATCCTTTTGAATTCCAGGTTCCAAGTAAAATATCTTCTCGCCCGATTTCACGGGAGGATGGGAGGGAGGACGCACCCAGCTCAGTGCTGATTCCGCCATCTGCTTCGCCCAGAGAGCATGTTCTGAACATCCTAGAACATCTAAACTTCCCTGGGAAGGGTTTTTTATATTTTTTCTGAAAAAAGCCAGATTTTTCAGCGCAGATTGGACCCGTTCTTCCGGAATGGTTCCTGAAGATATTCCCCTCTCTAGAGTTTTGCGCAACTTAAAAGGATCCTCAGGGACTAAAAGGATGTCCGCTCCCGCCTCAAGAGCCCAGGCACCCGCTTGCGAATCTTCAGACACCGCTTTCATGGCAAGAGCATCCGTGACCACCAAGCCTTCATAACCCATTTCTTTTTTCAAAAAATCAGAAATAACCAGGCGCGAGAGAGAGGTGGGAAACTGTTTATCTAAAGATGGAATTTTTAAGTGTCCCACCATCACCGCGTCCGCAAGGTCTTTCAGATTTTGGTATGGCTTTACCTCTCTCTGCAATAATTGCGCGCGAGATAAGTTTAATAAGGGAAGCTCTAAATGCGAATCGAAGCGGGATTCCCCATGTCCAGGAAAATGTTTGAGGCAGTTAATCACTCCCTCTTTTTTAAGTCCCTGCAGATAACTGGTGGCAAATCGGGACACCAATAAGGGTGAGTCACTAAAAGCCCTGATGTTAACAATGGGATTATCCGGACAGGAGGCCAAATCCACTACGGGGGCCAAAACCCAATAGACTCCTAGAGCTTTGGCCTCCCTAGCTGTGGCGATGCCTTTTTTAAGAGCAAAATCCTCGGATCCCGTGGCCGCCACCGCCATATTGGAAGGAAACTCCGTTCCCCCAGGAACCCATTGGCCCACACCATTCTCGTAATCGGCGCAAAAAAGGAGAGGAACCTTCGACTTTTTTTGAAGTTTTGTAATGAAAGAGCGAATTTCTTCAGGCTTGCCTCCATAGAGACAAAATCCTCCCACTCCCATCTCTACCCAGCGCTCCGCCTCCTGCGGGTCGGTTTTGCCAAACCAGAATCCCGGGAAAACAATTTGAGCAACATTCTCCACAGGATCGATTGTATTATATTGCGGAAAATGGGGACAGACCCCTTTTTCTACGTTGCAGGCCCATTCGACATTCTTATTTTTTGAATTGTTCTGTTACTTGAGGGCGGGTGAGCCGATACAGGAAATACACGGCAGGAATGAGAAAGAAGGGGGTGAAGATGAAGCCCGGCAAGGGAATGTGAATCAACAAAGAAGATAGAAGAGTGCCCCAACAGGAGTATAGAGATAGTTTATAGGCCCATCGTTTCTTCCTTTTGATTCCCTCTCCACCAATAATAGCGATAAGGCTGATCAGAAATAAGACCATTATGCCCGCGACGAACTCCTTATAACCTATTTCCTGCAGCGCTATCCCTTTCCTTTTTGCTTCGACCCGCAAGAGATGGTTGAAAGAATAAAACAGGACCGAGGAGGACACAAAGACCAGAATGCCACAATTTCTTAGTTCTCTTCCCGTCGTAACCAATAGGTCGGGGCCGCTCAGATACTTCACTTCATTTTGCATTTTGGGGTCGGAGCTTTACATTTAACAAATTTTAAATTCCAACTTATCTATCAAGCTTAAAAGATGTGGGCTCGTTTGGGCACCTTCCTCTAGCCGCCTGACTGTCTGGCAAACAGCAGTATCGCTTAGACCTCCTACTTTTTCCCCTATTTCTTTA
The DNA here is from genome assembly GCA_016205045.1 of Elusimicrobiota bacterium. Taxonomy (GTDB): domain Bacteria; phylum Elusimicrobiota; class Elusimicrobia; order JACQJN01; family JACQJN01; genus JACQJM01. Next base: position 9,618 of record JACQJM010000150.1, read on the forward strand.
AGACTTAGCGGTGTATATTTCTTAAGGCAGTATATCAGAAGTTTCTTTTTTATTTTTGGATCTGTGCTCAATGCCTCAATTCGTTTTTCAATATGGGAAATTTCTGTCGGCTTTTGCAATTCTCGCAGCCTAGAAATCGATCTATCCCTTTTGGAAGGGATCATTTTTTCTCTCACCCATCGAATGAAATCGTTCTTTCCCAAAACGCTCCCTCCGCGCGCTTCTTTGGAAGGATCCCATTTATCACCCAGCCCTTGTAGAGTAAATTGATGGAAGAACTCTTCTTCACGGCTAGCCGCGCTTCCCATTTGAGATAATAACCACTTCCTTTCCAAAAATATTTCTGGCTCCCTTAGACCAATCAAAGCACTGTAACTTGACCATTGATAATCTTCAGGTTTATTTACGATTTTGGCCTTAACCGGATTCAAATGAATATACCTGGATATCTCAAGGGAATAATTTTCCTTATCAATTAGAATGGATTTGTAGCGCCCTTGGAATAGCGGTCCCACCCGTTTATACTTTCGATTGAACCTTTGAGTATATCTGCTTTCCAGATTTTGCATGAACCTGGACAAATTTCCCAAAGGACTTTCTAAGTAGAAATGGTAATGGTTAGGCATAA
>JACQJM010000153.1 GCA_016205045.1 Elusimicrobiota bacterium
CGGAACTCTGTGGAGGGTGCAGGGGGACCGCTGGTCCTCGTACCATTCATCCTTGAAGGCTTAGGAATGGTACGTCCCAAAACTACTGCTCCAAGGATGTTTGAGACGGAGCTCTGCGGAGAGGGCTAGATCAGAGATGTTTAGCGGCCAAAGTGAGGGGCGACCCCTCACTTGCCAGACATCTGCTTCTACGATATCCATCCTGGCAAGTGAGGCCGCTTTGCGGCGAAATTCCCAGGGGCACATTATTATACGACTCTTTGAGTCGGGACATAAGGTCCAACTGGGGATTTCGGGCTAATGTCGTACGGTTTCCTACGTCGAAGATTTTATTTAAACCCTGCGCAAACGCAGGGCTAAGTAGGTCGGACCCTAAAGGCGTGTTGAGCCGGCACTCCCCGATCTTAATCGGGTCCCACAGGAATCTGAACGAGTATTACTCGGACAGATTCCTAGGTAGGACCTATTTTCTCCTAGGCCTTTTTTCAATTCTTGAGTAGGTCCTCTGCCCCAACCCCTTTTTCTAGATTCGTTGTACATTCTCTGATAGAATGCTTAGAAAAATTTCCTTTCTTTTTTTAGGAGAAATCCTCATCACATTTTTGATCTCTGGGCACGCCTTTTCTCTCAACACCACACCTAAATCTCCTATCCTAACCCGAGAGGTGGAAGTAACACGGGTTGGACCAAGCTTTTCCGAGGCCCTGCCACCTTCCTTTCCGGCAGAACGTACACCTCCGATCTCCCTATCCTCTCACCAAGAAGTCTCCCGATTGGTGCAAGACCATCAGCGTCTTGTTCAACACATCGCTAATTCTTTAATACATAAAATGCCGCGCCGAGTAGAGTTTACGGAGCTTCTTGCGGAAGGAAATTTGGCTATAGTGATCGCGGCTCAAAGATACGATCCCTCCCGAGGAGTTTCCTTCACCACTTATGCCTGGCCCTACATTCGGGGGGCCATGCTTCAGGTTAGGCGCTCAGTCAATCCTTTAGGACGCTGGAGCCGCAATCGCCTGAAGTACCTCCGGGCTATACAACAAGAATTTTCCGGTGGAGAATACCCGACTATTAAAGAATTGGCTCGCCGCATAGAAGAAAAAGATGGGCGTGCCGTGTCTACTGAAGAGATTCGACACCTTTTGCGAATTCGCAGTATGAAAACAGTTTCTTTAAACCAGCCCATTCCCACAAGCCTCTCATTTACTCGCCCGCGTTATCCAGACGCTCCTACTCCCAGCCGCGAGGAAGACACAGACAATAGGATCGATGTGGAAAAGATTATCCGCTGGCTTTCTCAACCTGGAAAAACAGTAGGCCCTAAGGAAGTCTCGGAAACTCGAGTTTTGGAGATGCTTTACCTAGAGGGCCGCCCCCCGGAAGAAGTAGCGTCCGAAATAGGCGTCAGCGTAGGGTATCTCTATCACCTAAAATCAAATTTTATCCAACGGGCGAAGCAGGCGATTCAAGAAGCCGAGAGGAATTGACTAGAATATTCTTATGCACTCTCATCACAAGCACCTTTCCGCTACCTCAACTTGGCTCATCGTTTTGAACTCGTTTTTGCCGGGGTTTTCCCAATCCTTTGCGATCGATCCTCAAACCCTAGAAACGCTGTCCCACTTGCAGGAAAAGACGCAATCTCCCGGTCCCTCTTCTGAGACGCGGCATGATTTATGAAGGCAGCGTCCGCGCGGCTCAAAATATATTGTGGGGTACCCGTGTTAAAGTAGACCCAGCCCTCTGGGAAAAATCCCGCCAAGAAGCTTTGAGTGCAGTAGGCTATGGCCTAAAGCTAAGGAGAGATCAAGCCGATGTCTGGATAAGAGGGTTGCTCACCCAAGCTACACTCGGGGGGGCCATCACCGGGTTCGACTCCATGAGCTTTGTGGATCGTCAAAACCTCACCTCGGATCTGGGCCACGAACGCTACCAAATGGAAGCCCAGATTCTCAAACGAGGACTTCTCACGTTTAACCTTCCTTATATCTTCGGTAGCTCTGGCGACGGGGATGAAGAGGTTCCCACATTCATCAGCCACGATCACCCCCACCACCCTTCTTATCCCTGACGATTTCCCCAAAGTCCCAAATGGGCCTAGGTCCAAAGAACAAGCTTTTTAAGGACGGAAGACTCATCTCCTGTTGTAACCCTTTTTGGCATAATCAAAGAGTTAATCCTCTTATCACCAAAACGCACGCACGGAGAATTGAAATGATGAAATCACTTAAGAAAATTTTAACTGCCCTGATCATTCTCACCCTTCTCTGGACTGCTCCAGGAATAGGGGCTTACCAGGCCGCGGCTCAGGCTGTGGGAAGAACTATCGAACCGGCTACTGCACCCAGAAACACCTCGGTAAATACGAACCCGGGATTTTCCTCTTCCCTGCGTTCCAGTTTACCCAACCTTACCCCACGCCCCGCACCGGTTTTAGAAGCAGAACACAACTTCATCGCAATAATTCCACAGGGTGGAAATCGACCTATTTCTGTGTCTCCCAGGGCTGTAATGACAACACATCCCATGATAACTTCCCCTTCCCGAACGATCCGAGCTGCGGTCCACGCCGCCGTTCCCAAAACACAGCCGGCGTCCCATTCGGGATTATGGGGACAATTCCGAGATTTTGTCCACACAGGACTCAAACCTTTTCAGCCCACCACAACGGACATCTCATTCCATGGGCTCTATGATGGATATCGAAATGCCAGGGCCTCTCAGGATCCCGTTCCCGCTCCTCGGGAAGGCTCCGCAAAACCTGCACCTACACCTGATGTCTCTGGTGCGCAACCCGCCGCAACAGTAAATTCCCCCCATCCACCTGCCCCTCCCACATCCTCTCAACCTAGTGATTCTATTCCTGGCCCCAAATTAACAGGAGGCACCTCGTTCCTCTCTCAATTCCCACAACATCTATGGATGCCGGAGCCGATTCGGGTATTTAAAGGCCACGCCGGCTGGGTGTTGTCTATTGTTTTAGATCTCGCGGAGAAATTCCTATTCACAGGCAGCAAAGACCATACCGCCCGCGAGTGGAACGTCGACACGGCCGAAACGGTTTTTGAATTTAAGGGGCACACAGGCTCGGTGGGCAAGGTCCTGCCCAGTCCCGATGGAAAATACCTTTTCACATCGGGGTTTGATCAAATCGTCATCCTGTGGGACAGAAAAACAAAAAAGGAAATCAGAAGATTCAGCGGGCACAACAATTGGATCAAGCCAATGGCGGTGACCTCTGACGGAAAGTATTTGTTCACGGCGGGAAACAGCACAAAAATCGAGATGTGGGAAACTGATACGGGAAAATGGGTCAAGGAATTTGCACCAGACGGAGATACCACCGGCTACATCTGGGCTATGGTGCTAAGCCCTAACAACAAGTACCTCTATGCCGGTGGCGGTGACGATCTTGCTAGAAAATGGGATCTGGAAACAGGCAGGGTGGTAATGGAATTCAGAGGACATACAGGTTCTGTAAGCGCCTTAGCCCTAAGTCCTGATGAAAAACACCTCTACACAGGTAGTGTGGACACAACCGGGCGGAAATGGGACATTGAGACAGGCAAAACTGTTGGAGAGTTTAAGGGACATACAAGCACCGTGTTTTCAATCATCCCCAGCCCTGATGGAAAACACCTCTTTACAGGAAGTAGGGACTTCACGGCTCGAATGTGGGATGATAATACGGGAAATCTAATTCAAGTAGTTGCGGTACATGATGAAACCGTGACCTCCATGGCCCTCACTCAAGATATTAAATACCTCTTTACCGGCAGCGTAGATAAAACGGTCAAAATGTGGGAAGTCCCGACCGACCCAAAAAATTCCTGGCTTTCCCATGCGCTCCTGCGGTTAAGAGCCGTCGGGGCCGCGGCTCTCGTCTTTTTGCCTCTTTTGGCCATTTCATATGGGGCCACCCTTTTAGTAGGACCCCAGAATCTCGCGGGACTTGCCGCTACTATTGGAGTGACCTCCCTCGTGATGCCCATATTCCTTATGGGTTCTTCTGCGTTTCAAGATGCCCGAAGCGGCGCGGCCCATCGATATAATTATCGGGATTATCAGGATGACCAAGACATCAAACACGGCTCTCGCATGGCTTTGGCCTCCTTGCCCTTCATTTTCTTCCCCCATCCTTTGGGAGTAGCCCTCTACATCGCTTTGGCCCTGAACACCTCTGTCACACTGATTTATGACCGCGGTCTTAGTCTAGGGACCTTGCTGGTCAGCATGGTTGGTTATACCGTGGCTGCCCTTGTAGCTCGATTTTATGGAGACTCCATCCCTGCTTTCATGGCAGCCACCATCACATTGATCACGTACATATTTGTGCTGCCTCTCTTATTGGGAATACTCATAGGGTTCCTGCTGGAAGACCTGTTCGATAAAATGCCGGATTTGCTTAGGCCCTATGACCGGTTCAGCCTCCCCTCCCAACTACGCTCCCAGCTTCAGCGGGTTCAGCCAGAAGAAGGTTGGTGGTTAAAACATGGAGCGTTTGCGGAGTGGTCCGAAGGCCTGCTTTCCCGCAGAAGCCGACGAGTAAAAGCCATCCGAGAAATGACTCAGGCCGCCCTTAGGAAAGGTGAAATCCTGTCGAGAGATTTGCCCGTCTACATCCCCATGCTGAAGCTCTTGGCAGAAAAAGATCCCTATGGAGAAGTGCGGAAGGCCGCTAAAAATCTTGTGGAAATTCTAAAAAGTTAGTCTCGTATTCTAGAGGAAAAATCATTGGGGAGTATCGTTATGTTTGGGAGTTTTCGGAGGGGCTCGCCGCCGTATACGTCGGCGACAAGTGAGGGTTCATCGACAAGACGGGGAAGATGGTCATCCCACCCCAGTACAAGTCCGTCTTTTTAAAAATAGGGGACAGACCCCTATTTTTAAATGCCTCTTTTAGGACAGAAGGACTTCATCAGGCAGTTGGGACAATCTGGGGAAAGGGCTTTGCAGACTCGCCGGCCATGCCAGATC
>JACQJM010000181.1 GCA_016205045.1 Elusimicrobiota bacterium
TCTCACCCCTCACCCCTGACCCCTCACCCCTCAGTTCATGAGTTTTCCTGTGGGGGCATTGTGAGTCAGCAGGGTAAAGTCTTGGTGGTGAATGTCAAAAACCTTAAAGGAGACCGGCTTTGGACTTTTCCCAAGGGCCACATTGAGGAGAATGAAACTCCCCGTGAGGCGGCCCTGAGGGAGGTGGAAGAAGAAACGGGATATCGCTGCCGCATCCTTAAGCCCCTTTCTACGGTTCGTTATTTTTTCAAGCGGGGAGAGGCCCTGGTTCAAAAAAAGGTGCAGTGGTTTTGGATGACGCCGGGAATGCGCGTGGGACATCCGGATGGAGCGGAAGTTTTTGAAGCCCGGTGGGTCTCTTTGGGTAAGGCAGAAAACATGCTTCAGTATCCCAGTGACCATAAGTTGCTGAAAGAAGTTTCGCGGTTTATAGAGAAGGAAATGGGGTGGGAATGAAAGAATTTGAACCCGTTATTGGTCTGGAAGTTCACGCGCAGCTGGCGACCCAGAGCAAGCTTTTTTGCGGCTGCTCTTCTCACGGCTTTGATGTCCCCCCAAACACCAATATCTGTCCCATCTGCACGGGCCAGCCGGGTGTGCTTCCTGTTTTAAATCGAAAAGCGGTGGAATTGGGTTTTCGGGCCGCCCTGGCTCTCGGGTGTAAAATAAGACCCACATCCATTTTCGCGCGCAAAAATTATTTTTACCCTGATCTTCCCAAGAATTACCAGATTTCCCAATATGAAGAACCTTTTTCTGAGAAAGGCTCTTTGCGGCTTCCGGGGGGTCGCACCATCGGTGTTCACCGCATCCACTTAGAAGAGGATGCTGGAAAACTTCTGCATTCTATCGGGAATCGCGATCTGGACTACTCTTTGGTGGACTTCAACCGCTGCGGGGCTCCCCTGATCGAGACTGTTTCGGAGCCGGATATGCGGACCCCTCAAGAGGCTTATGAATATTTAACGGAACTGAAAGCTATTTTTCAGTATATCGGTGCGTCCAGTTGTGACATGGAGAAAGGAGAAATGCGCTGCGATGCCAATATCTCTCTGAGGGAAAAGGGGGCCGAAAAATTTGGCGTTAGGGCGGAGGTAAAGAACTTAAATTCTTTTAAGGCGGTCAAAGAAGCGTTGGAGTATGAGATCAAGAGGCAGGCGGAGCTTTTGTCTTCCGGTGGCCGTGTCGTTCAGGAGACAAGGCTTTGGAATGAGAAAGAAGGCAAGACCGCCCCCATGCGTTCCAAGGAGGAAGCGCATGATTACCGGTATTTTCCTGAGCCCGATTTAGTTCCTTTGGAGGCGGATCCTGCCTGGGTGGAAAAGATCAAGAAGGAGATTCCGGAACTTCCTCGGCAAAGACGAGAGCGACTCATAAAAACCTATCAGCTTTCCGAATACGATGCGAGCGTGCTGACCTCCTACAAGGATCTGGCCGATCATGCGGAAGGGGCTTTGAAGCAGGTGAAGTCTCCGGCTGCCTACAAGGTGGTAGCTAATCTGGAGATCAATCAGCACTTGGCTAAGCTTAATGAGTCCAAGGGTGATATTGGGAACTCCAAGGTGAAACCGCAGCAACTGGCAGCGCTGGCGGATATGACAGCCACGGCCGCCACCCTCTCTACGGCGGCGGCGAAGATGGTATTCGAGGAGATGTTTTCTACGGGAAAAAATCCCCAAGAGATTGTGAAGGAAAAAGGGTTGGCCCAAGTTTCCGATGATAAAGCGGTGCAGGAGTGGATAAAATCAGCGGTTTCCGAGAACCAGAAGGCGGTGGATGACTTCCGTAAAGGCAACGAGCGGGCCCTGGGGGTCTTGGTGGGAGCGGTGATGAAGAAATCTCAGGGGAAAGCCAATCCGGGGCTTGTGAATAAAATCTTAAAGGAAACGCTGAAATGAAGCTCCCCGCCACGCCGACTAAATAACACGGCCCCACATTAAAAGAATCCGCCCCTGGTGAAGGGTGATTTTTACGGTCGTGGCGGTGGTGCGGTTTGAGATTCCCCGGCTTCCAGCCGTGAGCCACTCTTTTTTGAGTGGATACTCGAGGCCGGATGTGGAAACCCTGGCTTTAGGATGAGCGAACAAGGCCAAGGGAGTTCCTCGGGGGAGGCGCAGGGTAGCCGATTGAGACAACATTTGAGTGGACCATCCGCGATGGACCAATCGAAGTTTAATCCGATCGGCATACTTCTCCATAAGGGTGAAAGCGGCAAAAGAATGATCCATGCGATCTCCCATGGTCCCCACGAGGGTAGCCTGGCCGCAACCAAATTTAATGAGGAATTTTAACGCCTTTTCCAGATCAGAACAGTTGGGATCTGGGTCGTAGACTACCCGCGTGGAAGCAGAGATCTTGACCTGGGAAGGCAGAGAATCCATATCCCCAACGATCCACCCTGGCTTTAAGCCAAGGCGCAGCGCCTTTCGATAAGCCCCATCGGTGCACACGGTGAGGGGAGCTCTTTTAGAAAGAACATGTACTAATTTTTTCTCGGGAAGATCTCCATCGGCTAGAATCAGGGCAGGTTGAGTGAATTTTGGAGGCACGCGACGAAACTTTAGTTCAACTGTTTTTCATAAATGCGGTAGGTCTTGTAATGGCGGCCACCCATGGCTTGGATGCCCGCATTGATGGCTTCGTTATCTTCCAGAGTCCACGAAAGCTCGGAATTGATCCAGCCTAGTTTTTGACTGGTTTCCCGCGCGTCATGATACAGCAGGGCCTCGATCCCTTTGTTTCTGTATTCAGGTTTGACCCCGAGCGCGAGCAGTCTCAGCTGATTGATACGTCTAAAATAGTAAAGAAATTTGATCGTACCCAAAATTCCCAGATTTCCATCCAGGTGTTTTAAGGTTTGGTTCACATCGGGTAACATCAGTGTAAAACCCACCGGCTTTCCGTTGATCTCGGCAAATCGAATAGCTTGGGGAACCAATATGGGCTTGAGTTTAGTCGCCATGTATTGAATTTCATTCTGGGTCATGGGGATGTGCCCCCAATTCTTCTCCCAGGCATCGTTATAGATATCTTGAACGATCTGAAGATCTTTTTTAAAACGGCGCATGTTCAGGGGCCGGATAGAAATCTCTTTATTTTTCTGCAACCGCGCCACCAAGCGGGAAATTCTTTCCGGAAGAGGATCATGACAGGGAAGGGTGTGGGCATAAAGATCCTTGGCCTTCTTGAGGCCGTACCCTTCTAGCAGAGAGGCATAGGTGGGTGGGTTGTACGTCATAAGAATATAAGGAGAGGAATCAAAGCCTTCCACCAAAAGCCCACACTCATCATTGATGGAAGGATTAAGGGGCCCTCGCATGAGTTTCTTGCCCTTTCGCTGGAGCCAATCCTGTGCCTGGGACAACAACCCCTCAGCGGATTCGGGATCGTTCTCGCACTCAAAAAATCCAAAGAAGCCGCAGGCTTCCTGATGGATGTTTTCGTGCAGACGATTGGTGATGGCAGCGATTCGTCCTGTCAGGCGACCATTGCGGAAGGAAAGAAATAAAGCTTTCTCGGCGTGTTCCCAAAAAGGATTTTTGGAGGAGAGGATCTCTTTTGCTTCCGCTCGGAGTGGAGGAACCCAGAAGGGATCGTTTCGGTAAAGCCGAAAGGGAAGCTCTATAAATTCAGAAAAATCCTGGGGGGATGATACCGGGCGGATTTGGACAGATTTTTTTTCAGCGAGCAACGGCATTTTCTAGTGCCTTGGGGGAACGAGAGGGCAAAAGACTCAACTTTTCCGCGCAATATTTGAAAATATCCAAGGCGCGATCGATTTGTTCTTCGGTGTGGGTGGCCATCACGGAAGTGCGGATCAAACCTCTTCCGGGAGGAGTGGCCGGGCTCACCACCGGATTGACGAATATGCCGTTATCAAAAAGAAGTTTCCATAACTGGAATGTTTTTATATCTTCCCCTATAATGATGGGAATGATGGGAGTTTGACTGGCGTTTGTATCGAAGCCTAAGCCCTTGAAACCTTTCCTCAAGTTCTCCGCGTTGGCCCAGAGATTGGCTCTTCTCTCAGGTTCTTCCAGAATAATATCGATGGCCGTAGAGATGGCTGCAACTTGAGCAGGGGGGAGGGCCGCCGAAAAGATCATGGAACGGGATTGGTAGCGAAGGAAATCCACGATATCTTTGGAGCCGCAGACGAATCCTCCCACCGAGGCCAAGGATTTGGAACAAGTCCCCATGATGAGATCCACGTCGCTATCTTCCAGGCCAAAGTGTTCACAGGTGCCGCGACCATCTTTTCCCAGGACTCCAGTCCCGTGCGCATCGTCCACCATCAAGCGCGCGCGGTAACGTTTGGCCAGCTCCACCACTTGGGGAAGAGGACAGATGTCTCCTTCCATGCTGAATACCCCATCCACCACGATGAGCTTTCCTTTGTCTCGAGGAATCTTCTGCAGTGTTCTTTCCAAATCATCAGGATCGTTGTGCTTGAAGCGTTCCACTTGTCCGTAGGAAAGGCGGCCTCCATCCAGGATGCTGGCATGATCCAGCTTGTCCGCGATCAAGATATCGTTTTTGCCCAGTAGGCAGCCGACAATCCCTAGGTTGGCTTGGTAGCCGGTGGCAAAAAGAAGAGCCGCCTCCCGGTGTTTAAACCGAGCCAGCTTTTCTTCTAGTTTTTGATGGAGATCCAAATTCCCATTCAGGAACCGAGAACCTGCGCAACCAGTCCCGTACTTTTCGACTGCTTCGATGGCGGCTTGGCGCATGCGAGGATGGGTGGAAAGGCCTAAATAATTGTTGGTTCCCAGCATGATCATGCGTTTGCCACGCACGGTGACCTCGGGCTCCTGGGAAGATTCGATGGGGGTGAAGTAGGGAAAAAGGCCTACCGCCTGCAGATCACGGACGGTGGTGAACTTAAAGCATTTTTCAAAGAGATCGCTCATAGTTTATTAAAGATTATCTGATATCAATAGGAATTAGTTGAGTTCTTGGGTAGGCTTGTTATTATAGTAAATTTGGCTCTATTTTCAAATAAAAATTACGCGAGGTCTATTTTTTCGCAGCTTCTGAATGAGATGGGTGGTGGAGAAACCATTCCGGAGGGGAATCCGGACCACTTTCCCCGCGAACTCCCGTCCCACGATATGTTTTGATTTATAATCCGCTCCCTTCACCAGAATATCGGGGCGAAGAGTGCGTATGAGGCGCAGGGGGGTATCTTCCTTAAATGGGATAACGTAGTCCACACAAGATAGGGAGGATAATACTTTAGCTCGAGCCCAGAGAGGGGTCAGAGGTCTGGGAGGTCCTTTCAAGCGGCGCACGGAGTGATCACTGTTGAGTCCTACGATCAAGGTGTTCCCTAATTCGCGGGCTTTTTCCAGAAGTAAAACATGGCCCACATGGATCAGGTCAAAACACCCATTGGTAAACACCACTTTTTTCCTTTGAATCCTGGAGCGGTTTCGGAATAAGAGCAGCTTTTTAAGAGAAATAATTTTTTTAGGAATTTTCATTTCTGTTTTTCTTAATCCCTTAATCTCCTAATCCCTTAATCCCCTCCTAATGCGCTTTTGGCGCACTAGGAAATAAGGCTTCTTCCACCAGTCCACATAAGGTTTGTAGAACGGTGATGTGCGCTTCCTGAATGTGGGCCGTGTTGGTGGAAGGAACGCACAGACAGTGGTCCACCAGTCCCCTCACCTTTCCACCTGTTTTTCCCGTAAGCCCTACCGTTTTGAGTCCTAAACTTTTGGCTGTTTCCAGCGCACGCACCACATTGGGAGAGTTGCCGGAAGTGGAGATGGCGAAAACTAGGTCGCCCGGCTTGGCGTGGGCTTCCAGTTGGCGGGAAAAGACAAGCTCATAGCCGAAATCATTGGCAATAGAGGTGAGGTCAGAAGTGTTGGTGGTCAAAGCAAGTGCAGGAAGGGGTTTCCTGTTTTTTGAAAAACGACCTACCAATTCATCTGCAAAGTGTTGGGAATCCGCAGCACTTCCCCCATTTCCAAACACCAGAATCTTACCGCTTTTTTGGTAGGTTAGGATTAAAAGTTCTCCTATTTTCTCTATCAATTCCGCTTGTTTTTTGAGAGCGGAGATAGTCTGACTGCTTTCGGTCAGTGATTTAATGATTTTATCTTTCAAGGCTTTGGGCCTCCATTCATACTCTCGATAAAATGAGTATCAAATATTCCTTTTAGAAAGTTCTCATTTTCTAAAACGCGTAAATGGAAAGGGATGGTGGTGACGATGCCGCTAATCATAAATTCGTTGAGGGCTCTCCGAGCGCGAGACAAGGCTTGAGCTCTGTCGGAGCCATGAGCAATCAGCTTGGCTACCAGGCTGTCATAATGGCTGGGGACCGCGTAGCCGGGATACAAAAAAGTGTCGAGGCGTATGCCCGGGCCTCCCGGGGGAAGGAAGGAAGATACTTCTCCGGGGGAAGGAGCGAATTGGCGAGCAGAATCCTCGGCATTGATACGGTGTTCGATGGCATGTCCTCGAATGGACAAGGCCTGCTCCTGGGAAACGCTTAATTTCTCCCCGGCGGCCAAAAGAATTTGTTCGCGGACAAGATCCATTCCTGTAACCGCCTCCGTGACCGGATGTTCCACCTGAAGACGAGTGTTCACTTCTATGAAATAGAATTTTCCTTGCGAATCCAGTAAAAATTCGACGGTTCCTAAGTTCGTATAGTTTGCCGCCTTGGCCAATCGGATGGCGCTGTGAGCCAACTCTTCTCTGAGTTTTGAGGAAACGGCCGGGGAAGGGGACTCTTCAATTAGCTTTTGGTGTCTTCTTTGAATACTACAGTCCCTTTCCGGGAAGGCCACTACGTTTCCGTGAGAGTCGGCCGCCATCTGAATTTCGACGTGGCGAGGGGATTCTATCAATTTTTCTATGAAAACGGCGCCGTCTTTGAAGACGGACTGAGCTTCTTGTTGAGCGGCTAGGATTTCTTTTTCCAGGAATTCTGAGGAAGACACGGTCCTAAGCCCCTTGCCCCCTCCTCCTGCGGCGGCTTTAATCATCAGGGGGTAACCAATTTGTTTGGCCTGCTGGTGAAGTCGGTGACGCTCTTCTTCTTTTTTAAAATCAATATTCAAACACCCTGCCGTCCCTGGAACCAACGGCACCGCACACTTTCTGGCCAGTTCCTTGGCCTGTGCTTTGTGGCCCAGAGTCTGGATGGCTTGAGGGGAGGGACCAATAAAAACAAAGCCCCATTCTTGGCAGGCTTTGGCGAAAGCGGCATTTTCCGCCAGGAACCCATATCCAGGATGGATCGCCTCGGCTTCGAATGTTTTGGCCGCAGCCAATATGGCTTCCGCGTGAAGGTAGCTCTGTTGAGCCGCTGCGGGACCGATGCAAACCGCTTCATCGGCTAATCGGACATGCAGAGAGGTTCGGTCAGCCTCCGAATAAACGGCGAGCGAGGGGATATGCATATCTCGCAGAGCGCGGATAATTCGCACGGCGATTTCGCCGCGGTTGGCCACCAGAATTTTTTTAAATCTCGTCATGGTTCCGAGTTCCCTGCCACCGCAGCTTCTTCCGGTATTTTTTCAATGGTGATGACCCCGCTCCATAAATTTATTCTAAAAACAAAGTGTTGTGTGGGCAACACCTCTCCGTCGTTATTCATCCCTTTACCTCGCACCAGGGTGACTCGGTAAATGGGTCCATTGAGGTGTTCCGTAGACCAGGAGTCTTTGGGTGGTTTTGCTTTTCGATTCCGCCGGCTATTGGGCGATCCTTTTTCCATCTCAGGTTGTTGATTATATTTTAGAAAGGTGGGGCTGTTTGTGCTGGAGATGTAATCGCGCACCAAGCTGGCAGCTTTTTCTTGAGCGTATCCGCTTAAAATGAGAAGGGCTTGCCGGATGTGGTTTTTCATCGTGTCCGAACAAAGAGGGTCTGCTTCCGTGATATCTTGCACGGCGGCATCGTAGTTTTCTAAGGCGATATAGCCATCGGTGCGGGAGAGAAGAAACTCACATCGGGCTTGTGACGCAATATTATCATAGCTAAGCAGTTGAGAGTAGGCTAAAACGGTTTCGCGCATTTTCTTAAGATTTTTGTAAGTTTCTGCCATGGTGACGCGGATATGAAATAGACTTTCAGTGGAAAGACCCACCGGATAACTTCGAGAGAGTTCCAAGGATTTTAAACACGCTGTCTCGGCTTCATTATAAAGACCCATTAAGAATGTAGATTGACACAGGTAGCCGCAGGAAATAGCATCCATAGGATTTACGGTGACGGCCCGCCTCGATAGGGCCAAGGCCTGATTTAGGTCATTTCTTTTAAGGGCGTCATCGATTTTTAAAAATAAGTTCCACACATAAGGGCGTACCCAGCGGCTGTTGATGCGAAAGAAGGTTAGGTAATCATCCGTCCAAGCTCCCCCCTCTTTTTTGAGTTGATATTTAATCAGTCCAGAATCCGGTTCCAGAAGAATGAGTTGTAGGTCTTTGAATTGCCAAGGTGTTTGGTCCCGTAAATTTTTGAAGTCGGACAGAGAACAACTCTCTCGAGAGACTTTGGAAAGCAGGGCGTAAGCCTCTTCGTAACGACCGTGGCTTAGCGTATCCAGGTAGCGCTTGGCGGTCCGCATCAGCAGGTAGCGCGGCATTCGGGGACGCAGAGTAAAGAGGAAAAAAAGAAGCAGTGCTCCTGCCAGTGAAAAAACCCAAGGTTTCCAGTTGGCAGGTAAGAGGGGAATTGGAATTTTGTGGACAATAATCTCGAAAAGTTTTTTTGGAGAAGGTGGCGGAGGCTTGGAAA
>JACQJM010000182.1 GCA_016205045.1 Elusimicrobiota bacterium
GTTGTAGCCGGCCCTAAAGAAAAGGATGCTTAAAGGGATCTCCATGCCTACCTTCCAGGTGTTCTGGTTGGAGTCGGTAAGACCCAGGCCATCATTGCGATTCTCAAAATCGAGGGCGAAATTAGCGTAACGGGTAATGGCGCCTAAGCCTAAAGTGATGATGGGAGGGACAGGGTCTTCAGAGGCCAGACCCACATCGGGTTTATTGAGGTTGCGGCCTGAGAATCCTAAGCGTAAGTTCTTGGTGACGAAAGCGGTGAGTCCTATATCCAGGCCCAGGGCTCCTTTGGAGTGGCCGTTGGCGAAGACGATCTCATTGGCATAAACAGGGTCATTGGCGATCTCGTAGTTGTGGTAGAGGTAGTTGAGGTTGGCGCCTATGGAGACAGGTCCTAGGAGCACGCTGGCTCCTCCCATGGCTTGATACTCGGAGAGGAGTCCTGGGGCTCTAAAGAATGTGCCTCCGGCCCCCACCGACCAGCGCCTACCGATGGGGATGCCCAGGGCCAGGTGACCTTCATTGAGGGGTAGGTCTTGGAGTCCCGCGATGGGGCTGCCGTACTCCATGGAGAGTTCGGCACGATCGAGGGTGGCCAACCCAGAGGGGTTGATGAGCAAAGCACAAGCGTCATCGGGCATGGCCACCCCCGCACCTCCCATGGCTTCGGTCTTGATGCATTTGGGGGTGCTTTGAAAACTGGCCCAGGCATGAGAAACGGGAACCACTAATAGAAATAAAACGAATATTCCCCATTCCTTTGCCCGTTTTGAAAATCTTATTCCCTGGCTCATTTCGCTGTTCCTCCTAGTTTGTTAGAGGGGGGGTTTGATTTATTCATCGTTCCATTTATAGTGTAAAAGATAAACGTGAAGATTGCCTGAAGGAATAATGAAGAATTGGTAACATAAAAAATGCATAAAAATGAGTTTTTATCTCGCCAAAAGCATGGGCACCATTGAGGAAGCCCCGCCATCTTGAAGGGTACTAATCAAATAAAGCCCTGATTCAGGCAAATTCCCGCTCACGTTCTGTAGGTTAATGACAATGGGCGCATTGCCATTACGGGTAGCTTCTAGGAGTACCGAACCATTCATGCGCAATACCTTGGCTTGGCTGACCTCGGGATTGAACAATAGAGATTGGTCATACCCCTGAGCGGGACTGACCAAAAGGGCCTTGACCTTGCCGTCATCGGAGGAAGATTCTGCCATGTCGTTGACGGTGGTGATTCCCAGGGGAGCGCCATCATTGGATTTGACCAAGGACACCGGTCTTTTTCCTATGCGGGTTATGTTGACGGTGTTGGAGATTCCTACTTGTCCCGCAGTGTCATAAGCCTTGGCCTGTAGCTGAGCTGTGGAGGTGTACATGGGCCAGGAGAGGGTGATATTGAAAGAGGCTAGAGGTGGATTTAAAGTCTGACTCATGGCCAGAGAACCATTGGCCCATAGTTCTATCCGGGTGATTCCAATGTTATCGGAACCTGAAATGGTCACCGAAACAGGAGACTTCACCTTAGATCCATTTAAGGGGGACAGGATGGATGTGGTGGGTGCTGGGTCCGGGCAGGCGGGGGTGGTGACGGGGAGGGTGGCGCTAAGTCCAGACTCGTTGTTGCTGTTGTCTATGGCTGAGACTTGATAGGAGTAGAGGGTGGAGGGAAGAATGACGGTATCCGTAAACAAATTGTTCGGGACGAGAACAATATTTAGGAGCTCCCCGTTTCTGAACACATGATATCCTTGGAGTCCGGAACCTCCTGTGTCCGTAGAAGGATTCCAAGCCATCTCCACCCGATCACAAGCTGCAGAGGTTAACATCAGTCCGGTGGGGATGGAGGGGGTGGTGTTATCCACCATGAAATAAACCGCCATGGAGGTGGATGTATTTCCCGAACCATCCTTGGCTGCTAGTGTCAAGGCATGCGTCCCATCCGGGACTTTGCTCTGAAGGGTATCCCATTCCAGGGTGGGGTTTACGGAGAGAGGCAGGGGAGGCTTGTAGGTGATTTCTGATCCCAGGTCGTTTCCGTCCAATTTAAATTGTACTGCGGCTACTCCGGTATCATCTACCGCATGGGCCGAGAGAGTGACCGAGCCTGACAGCATGGCCCCCTCGGAAGGGGATAGGATGGAGGCGGTGGGGGGATTTGAATCTAGGGGGGGAACGTACCACACGATTTTATTGTTGGGATCGTCGTTGTACGCCTCGCCGGCTCTCTCTCCACCCCAATTCTTCAACACCCACAGAAGTTCCTCATCCCTTCCCTGGACCCTTATGTTGTAAAGAGGAGAGGTGACCTTGGAGTTGTTAAAGACCAGGCCGTAGAATGTGGCTCGACTTGTGAGATCTGTGGCGGTGATATAGGTGGCCGTGGAAGAGGTTCCCGGGCCTGCTAAATCAAATGTGGAGGAGGAGAGGCTTACCCCTCCCGCTCCCGAAAGCTGGATTCCTCGCTCATCGGTGTTGGTGATGGTGGAGTAGGATAACGTGAAGGCTCCTGAAGCGATAAATGTATAGTAGGGGGTGGAAGGATCCAGGCGGTCCATGAGAGAGGGGGCGTTGGGTGAACCTATCATGTGGAAGGCGGCGTTAGGACCTAGGGTCAATTGAGATCGGCCTCCCTTCCATGTGGGGGCGGACGGTCCCAGAAGTAGTTTTTTCTGGGTGTTGGCATCCTGGGAACCTGCCAGCAGGGCGAAGTCCATCTGGTCCTCTTCTTGAGCAGGTCCCTCCGTCAGTGTGAGATTGAATTGGGGGTTGGTTGAAGGAAAAGGCTGATTGACGATGGAACCTGTAAATGTGCCCAAGAGTCCTGAAACAGAGCCTTCCACCCTCCAGGAACTGGCGTCCCGTCGAAGGGTGATGAGTTGGGAGATAGCGCTGGTTTCATAGGTGTTGGAAACAGAGGCGGAGTGTCCCGACCCTCGCATGAGTTTGGGGATGGTGGCGGTGGAAAGGGTGAGTGCGGAGGCGTAATCCAAGGCCAAGGCTCCCTCGGAAAGGGTGGTGTCTCCCCACAACCGCAGAATGCCGGATTCTCCATTTTGGTTATAAGACAGGATAGAATTACCCGCCCGATTAAATCCGGTCAGGGAAATGCCTGGAGTGGGGTTGAGGCGAACTCCCCTGAGGGTGAGATTTGAGCTGGAGAGAGTATTCAACTGGATCTCCGCTCTGGCGTTGGGCCGAGCGTTTCCGTTTGAGTCGTATCCTATCCCGCCTTCTACGATCGTGTTCTTTGACGCGTTACTGGTAAAAACACCGTAGGTTGTGTTGGAGTAGAAGTGATTGGCCAAAAGAATGTTTCCGCTAGAGAGTTGTATCAGTGTCCCGGAATAATTCATGGAGGAGTCGTTGGATGTGAGAATGTTGTTTTGGCTCAAGCCGAGGAAAAGGCCATAACCTGAGTTAGAGTAAGCATTGTTTAAAACCAGCGTGTTCTCCGAGGACTTATAGAGATTTATGCCGGTTCCCAAATTGAATCCCGACAGGTTGGATTTTAATGTATTTTTATCTGACAACTCTCCTAAGTAGATGCCGGTCGAGTTGGAATTGGTCTGGTTCGCTTCTAACAAGTTTTGGGTGGAGTTTCGCAGCCGGATGCCGGTTTGGTTTGAATCGGCATAGTTTGAAACCAGTGTGTTGGCGGAAGAGTTGTTGAGATAGATGCCGTCATAGAAATTGAGGATGAGCAGATTTTGGCTGAGCGTGTTTCCCGAAGCTCCTTCCACGTATATTCCGTAGTTCCCGTCCCTGATGGTGCAGTTGGAGACGGAACCTCTCACTTCTGTTCCATCCCATGTGATTCCATATTTGCCTGGCACATCCGCTCCCAGAAAGGCGAACTCGCCATAGGCCAGATTGAATCCTGGGGTGGACTGGGTTAAGTTCCGGATGTAGGATGTGTCGGAGTAAATGTCTGTCCCCGAGGAACGGATCACCACATTGCGTGTCAGGTTGGCCACAACCATTGTGGATAGGGTTATGTGGTTAAATTGCAGGGGTTCCGAGAACCCCAGGGTCATGGTGGTGGGGTTGACGGAGATGGAGGTGATGGTCCTGCGCTCGGTTTCAACCCCGTAGCTTGGTCGGGTTTGGCTGATGGTGATCTTATCCCCTACGGACCACGACGCTTCCATGGCGGGGTCTGACCCCGCCGGGGGGGGAGTTCGTACGGTGATGGAGTTGGTTCCGGCAGCCGCATCTTGGGTGGCGGTGGTGAGGGATGTTTTGTTGGCTCCTCGAACCGTAAACACACCCCCATTTTGGACCACCAGCCCGTACTGTCCCGGGAAAGATCCCTGGGCCAAAACTAATGACGTGTGGATGTTGGGAGGGACAGGATCAGTTTCTGTACCCACATCCAAAACTCCACTCGGGTTAACGCTGAGATCTCCTGCTACCAAAGTAAGCTGGCTGTCCGCGCTGCGGCTAAATCTCAGCGTGCCGTTCAAGGTGGTAATGCTGGCGGTGGCTTGAGGAATGTCTAGGGTGACGGTATGCCCGGATTGTATGATCACTCCCAAGCTGGCGGTGGGGACAATTCCCCTATCCCATGTGGTGGGATCGGACCAATTTCCCGAACGAGCGCTTTTTAATGAATCTAAAACGGTGTAGCGCACCGTGGCGGAACCTACATGGGACAGGTCATAACTGTCCACTCCCTGCAGGGTGACGTCATAGGAGCCGGGTGAGGCACCCTGAGCGGAGGTGACCGACAGGACGGCACTACCCGATGCCTGCGGGGCTAAATCCAGAAAAGGCGGCGTGGGGGTGGAGGACCAGCCGGGAGGCAGAACGGTGTTCAAACTAAATCGGGTGGTGGGGCAGAAAGGGGTGTCGTGGTTGGTGAGGGTGACGGAGTAATTGAGGGCTGAGCCGTCCATGCCGAATTGGTCGGAGGGGGATAAGGTGAGCGTGGGGGTGGAAGGGGTGCAGTTGAAAGCCACCGAGACCGTCACCGAACTGGCGTCATGGCTCAGTTGGGTGATAGTAATATCGTTTATGGTGTCGTTAAAACTTCTTTGATCCGCCAGCGCCGCGTCCCAGATGTCCCTTGATTTCCACTGGTCGTAAGTGCGGGTATCCGAGCGAGGGGTGGTGTCAATGAGTTTTGTCCGGTCGAAAGCGTATTCACCCCAGACATGGATCATGGCGCCGTTGATGTTCCCACTGGGGATGGGAGCATCCAATCCAATGGGCTGTCTATACTCCAGATAATAAAACTCGCTGGTGTTGGGTTTTCTGACCTTGAGCGCCTGAATTCCAGACGTGGAAACTTCCAGCGGGGAAATGGAGTAAATTCCGTTTGCGGTGGCCTCCTGAACGCGCCCCGGGGGAATCCATCCCAAAGCCACCTTGTGAGGGGCGTTAAACTGGCTTTCCGTTTTGTCCAGCCAACCCATGATGTCCCAGAGATCACCGTACTCATCGTAGGCGCAGTTGGAGTATTCATCCACCGCCTTCGTTCCGCATTGAATCCAGGCCGCGTGATGAATGCCGAGGTTATGGCCGAGCTCATGGGCGAACACGAAGGTTTCGTTGTAGCCGTTGTTCCAGGATAAATCTCCTCCCAGGGTGGCCATGCCGCCCCAGGGGCAAACATTGGTGTGGGGGAAGACGTAGATTTTCTTGGAGTAGTTGTTTAGGTTGACGCCGGCCGCCGTGGCCGCAGTGTTGGCCTCTGTAGCCCATTGGTACGCGTTGCAACTGGTCCCCAGGGAGGAAGGGATCGTGTACCAGCCGAATACATCCCCCGAGAAAGAAACGGAGCCGAAGGAGGTCTCCTGGTAATAATGGTTGACGGAGGCCGATCCCGTAAATAGGGTGGAGCTGATTTGGACCAGGGTAAAGGGGCGGTTGTTAGGATCGTTGCTGAAATTAAGCAGCAACACCACGGTCCTGATATCTCCGGTTACGGCGGTTGCGGAGAGTGGGAGCGAGGCCGCTGGCAGGGCCTGAGGTGAATTTGTGGTGAGGCTCGTGGATTCCAATAGGGAGGACTCCTGGAGTTTTCCGGTCACTGTGACCTGGGCGCCGGAGGTCAAATGGCGGGGAGGCTCCCCATCCATCTGCAGGGTGTATATTTTCCCCCCGCTTTCGAGGGTGTAGGTCGTGGAGTAGTTTTTATGGATGAAATCATCCGCGATCCCTTGGTAAAACGTGCCGCTCAATGTGGTTGTGTCCGTGGATAGACCTGAGGTTGTGGTGGTTTGTGCTTGGGAAATGGATAGGAAACGCAAAAAAATGAAAAAAGCGAGGAGAAGCTTATAACATAAGGACATTTGGTTGGAACCCACCCCGGGAATAGTGTAGGGGATAATGATGAAGATACACTGAAGAAATGATGAAGAATTGGTAAAATGGATAA
>JACQJM010000156.1 GCA_016205045.1 Elusimicrobiota bacterium
ACTTGGAGACAAGACACCGGATTTTAATTTAAAAGGAGTGGATGGTAAATCTTATGGACCGCAGGATTTTGCCTCCAGCAAAATTCTGGTGGTCATTTTTTCCTGCAATCATTGCCCTTATGTTCAGGCCTACGAAGAACGAATGATTCAGATTCAAAAAGAATATGCCGCCAAAGGAGTTCAGTTTGTGTTGATCAACTCCAATGAAGATAAAAACTATCCTGACGATAGTTTTGAAAACATGGTTAAACGAGCCGAAGAAAAAGGGTATCCGTTTCCTTATCTGCGGGATGATTCCCAGAACGTGGCTAAGGCTTATGGGGCCACTCACACCCCCCATCTTTTCGTCTTCGCAAAGACGGGGACTGTCCCAGATTTACCGGCCGACCGCCGGGAGGCGGTAGAATCGGGACTGTCCCCTGCCTGGAAGCTCGCACCCTCCACAGAGCTACGGGTACCAGCCGGGCACCCAGAGGGCGCCAGCGTGCTAGCCTACACCGGAAAGATCGATGACAACTGGCAGAATTCTACCCAAGTAAAATGCCACTACTTACGCGAAGCCTTCGACGCTCTTCTAGCAGGAAGAAAACCTGCAGAGCCCCAAACCCACGCTATCGGCTGCACCATAAAATGGAGGAGGTAGCTCCCCCAGCCCACCCCATGCTCAAAACCCTCATTCTTAAGCTCCACGATCGCCTAAACCGGCGCAAATTCGAAAGATTATTTCACTCCAGGAAGGATCCCTACCGTTACGGCACCCTGGAATTTGAGCGAAGGCGGTACGATTTGATGCTGCGGTTTATCGGAGATCGCCACTATTTAAATGCGCTGGAGGTGGGGTGTGCTGAAGGACACTTCACCGAGAAACTTTTCACTTTCTGCCAAAACATCACAACCATGGATGTCTCAGAAACCGCTATCGAGCGTGCCAGAAAAAAATTTGAAAACAATTCCCACATCCAGATCATTCAAGCCAACATCCGCGACTGGTTCCCCAAGCCCATCTCTTCCTTCAACCTAATCGTGCTGAGCGAGGTCTTATACTACCTTGGGGAAAGGAACGATATCATCAGGTTCACAGGAATCGCTCAGGAAACCTGTTTAAGACCTGTTTCGAGCAAACTCGTCAACCTCCTGTCCAAAAATGGGAGGATTTTATTGGCTCACAGCCATGCTTCCGGAGAAAGAAGAAGTCGGGAATTCTATCGAGAAATACTACAGGGACTAGGTCTTCGTCTAATCCAAGAGGAACCCGTCCCCCCTACCGGAGAGAAAGGAACGGATCAGTGCCTGGTAAGCCTTCTTGAAAAATAACACCCTGAAGACCTAATTATAGGTAGGCCTTTTTACTCTGCAAAGATAGGTCTCTTGTCACTTCCACACTTTAAAAATTACGTTTAAAATGAAGGAGAAATGCTTCCTTCTCCTCACACTCTGCCCAATCAGTTGAAAGATTACAAATTAAATAAATTTCCGGTATCGTGGGAGTTTCTTTTATTCACATCAAGATCCTAAAAAGACAATTTCTAACCCGAGCAGCCTTCTTGGGAGTCTAAATGAATTCAAACCTACCCAAAAAATTCCTTACTGAACTTATTGTTTTCTGTCTTCTCTGGACCGCTCCTGGATTAGGATGTTACCAGGCCCTCGCTCAAGCCGTCAACCGCGGCTCCCACAACGCCTCCACAGGACAGACTCACATCCCATTGCCCTCTGAAACCAACACCCCCCTCATTCTTCCCCCTCTTCAACTCATTTTAGATACGGGGGGTACCTTCTTTACCCCTTCGTCTCACCAAGTGTTTTTGGGCCACGGAACATCTGTTCCTCTAGCAAGAATTACGGCTACTCCTAAACCTATGGCCTCGCCAATCAGAGCTTCCATCTCCCACACCTTGGGAATAAGGAGTCCAACCGCTCAAAGGATGGGTTCCCTCCCCCAAACCTTTACAGGAGGCTATTCCGCAGAGAATCCGCTCCACGCTCAGGACATGGGGAAAGCGCTTTTCGACGGCTCAAATATTCGAGCTTCTTCACATGAAGAGTCAAATCTACCAGCAGATCTCCCAGAAAAACGCTGGAGATCCACCTTCGGTGAAAATCTATCCCCCACCTCCAATCACTCCCAGAGAACAGTCATTACCCCTCATGGTGAATACCAATTTACAGTGAGCGTAGATGCTGAAAAAAATGGCCAGAACACCATTCATGTTTGGAGAAAGAATAAGACTCATAAACCATTTAAGCATGTGTATGAATTTGCTTGCGGACGCAACACTGTCATCCAGTCGGTGGAATATAACCAAGAAGGTCAATCGATCACCCTCAAATTAAAAAGCCCCTTTCTCCATAATGAAATAACCGTCACAGCGAAATTGAATGCGAAAACGGGCCAGAGCTTTATTTCTTCCTCTCCAACAACTCTTCTACCAATTTCCATCGCTCCACCTCTCCTTTCCCCTTCTTCCACCATCGAAAAAAAGATATTGAATATTCTTCCCTACATCGTTGGCTTTGATCAGGC
This sequence comes from Elusimicrobiota bacterium, assembly GCA_016205045.1. GTDB lineage: Bacteria > Elusimicrobiota > Elusimicrobia > JACQJN01 > JACQJN01 > JACQJM01. Next base: position 2,525 of record JACQJM010000156.1, read on the forward strand.
ATTTGTCACACTTCTTTTTCCTTCCAAGGTCCTGCTGATCGACACTTTCATCACCCCCATCCTACTCTTTACTCTTCTAGCCTCTACATTCCGAGAACGACCGGGCAAGCTAAAAAATACCCTCCTAGGAATAGGAATTGGGAATGCGATAGGGCTCCTCTTGCGCATGTCTCTCAGACACAACCCTTTGGGTTCTGGTTTCAGCGCGCTGTATGTAGGATTCCCCTTCCTTTTAGCCTTTCTTATTTCCGCTGCTCAAACGATAGTGGATGGAGACTCCGTATCGCTTCACCTAAAACTGCGACTAAAAGCCTGGTCAGAAATCGCAAAAATGGGGGCCCTGAGTACTTTGGCAGCCTTGATGTCGGCACCGTTGGGGCTAAAATTTTCTTTGGTCTTGGGGACATTCCTCTTAGGAATGGGTTTATGGATCCGTAAGCCTTTTTCCCGCCATGCCCTTTCTCATGAACTGCGCCAAAAATTGATCGCGGCAGGTCCCCGAGTTCTCTTCGAAAAATTTGACCCCGTTCAGACCTTGGACTGGGAGCAGGATTTACATGCTCAAAAATCCACACGCTTAAGAGCACTCTCTGAAATGAGGGAAGAAGCCCGAAATGTTCAGGACCACCATCTCCACCTCTTTATTCCCATGCTCAAGATTCTGGCGGCCAAAGATCCCTACGCTGAGGTGAGAAAAGCCGCTCAAGATTTACTGCGACATCTACTTGAAACTCGCCCTCGTGAGTTTACGAACTACTATCTTTATTTACTGAACTCCCACAACTCAGAGAAAAGAGAAAACTTTCAGACATTGGCGGAAACCATCCAAGAAATAAGGGCAGTGTATCAATGGATTCCTCCGGATCAGATTCCCCTGATGCTTGAAATCCTGAAACCCTTGACTACTGATCCCTTCACGGATGTGCGACGGGGAGCCCTCGATCTGTCGTTCTGCTTAGGAAAAAGATGGGAAACAAAAAATAATCCCCCAACGATTGTTCGCCCTCCAGTTGAATCTCAAGAACCTCCGCAATCCTCTCCCCGAGGATTTCGTTCCGGTTTACTAGGTCTCTTACTCATTCCCCTGCTTTTGTTCCCCACACTGGCTCATGCAGGATCTCATGCGGTGGATATAGGTTTTTCCTCTTCTGTATTAAAGATTGTCTTGATCGATATTGTCTTAAGCGGGGACAACGCCGTGGTGATCGCACTGGCGGCACATCAACTGCCTTCTTCTCAACGTCGCGCAGCCATCTTGGCGGGCACAGGAGGAGCCATCGGCCTGCGAGTTTTATTCACGTTTATGTTGGCCTCATTACTCAATATTCCTTTTTTAAAATTGGCCGGAGGAGTGATTCTGGTGGGAATCGCCATAAAGCTATTATGGGCTGAAAAAGGAAAAGATCCATTGATTCATCCGAAAAAAACTCTGGGGGGAGCTATCATCACCATCATCATGGCGGATTTTGTGATGAGCCTGGATAACATGTTGGCGGTGGGAGGAGCCTCCCACGGCCACCTGAAACTAATTCTGCTCGGACTTTTTTTGAGTATCACCCTGATCATGACTTGCAGTTCTCTTTTGGCCCGATGGATGGACCGGTTCCGCGTATTAATTTACGCGGGAGCGGGTGTTCTAGCCCTGACCGCCGGCGAGATGATGGTGAGCCATTCCAACGTCTACGGCTGGATGGCGATAGGAGGCATTGTTCTTTTCGTCCTTCTAAGTCCCCTCTGGAAAAACCACATTATCCGATTACGGAGCGCTCGCAACACTAGGTAGGACCTATTTTCTCCTGGGCCTTTTTTCCACATCTATCTAGGTCTTCCGCTCCAACCCTTATATCTGGACTTGCTGTAGACTTCTTAATACAATGTCACAGAAAAATCCCCTTCTATTTTCAGGAGAAATCCTCACCCTCCTCCTAATCTCCGAGTTTGCTCGAAACAGGTCTTAAACAGGTTTCCTGAGCGATTCCTGTTCACCGTTCGGCTTTACGTAAATAGGGGCAGCAAACCCATTGCTATTTTCCAGGCAGAGGTGGATCCTCAAACAAAGAATCTCCGCTTTGCGGTGACGAAGGAGAGCGTCAAAGATTTGGCCGAAACACTCGCTCGTACCGGTCGCAATTCTGAAAAAGCGGAGCGTATAATAAGCCTGATCCTGGGGATCGGAAAGGAATCCATCGAACCGCTTTTGGTATTCGCCAGAGATTACTACACGAACCCTCCGCTTGTGCTTCCCTTGATCGCAGAGTTGGGAGACAAGTCCACTCTTCCCAAACTCACGGAGTTTCTGCGCGAAACCTACCCAAGCTATCCTCCCACCGTTCAAGCCGCCAAAGACGCTGTTCGAAAAATTCTGGCCAGGGAGGAGGGCATTCCCACAAATCCCTACCCTGTTGTTGAGGAGCTCAAGGAAGCCTTGAATAAACTAGGAGTGTCTGCACAGATCACGGTGGTGGATACCCAACCGGCTCTCATTGAGGTGGTTTTGAATTCGGGGCAGAGCTTCCAGAAAATCAGGGACCTCTTCTTCACAGAGCCAAACTCAAATTTAATGACCTACCACGGATTTTTGGTGCGGGTTCAGTCAAACGGGGTCAGACCCCGTTTTTAAAACGCCGCGTTTGGGGCAGAACGCTCCCTCTCCTCATCAATGATGTAGCAAATCCCAAAAGGATTGCAACAAACCCCATCCTAAGTCCCATAGATCCCTAGGTCTAAAAACAAATAAAATTTAGGACCTTCGCATCATCTCACGTTTGTTACTCTTTAGATATACTACAGATCGCTTGTAATTAAGGGAGGGCCTTTCATGACAATGTCTCTAAGAAAAATACTCTGTGGGTTATTGATGCCTTGCGTGGTTTTTACTTCCTTGGGTCTGCAGCCCTATCAGGCCCTGGCTCAGGTCTCTAGAAATCCTTTAAAAACCGCTCCCTCCTCAACGGGATTCACTGCCCCCTCACTCAACATCACAAAACTCTCATTTTCTCCCAGTTTCTTTCTGCAACTCTCTCCCATCCCTTCCGCCACCTCCGCAGCGATCATCGTGCACCCTCCAACTCAAGCCCCATCCGCCCGACATGTCCTGGGATCCCAATCATATTCCAAAATGATTCGTGCCGCGTCTAACAGCATCTCACCCGGAGAAAAGAAAACACCCGAAACCATGGGAAAAAGCCTTTTTGATGGGTTCAGAGAAAAATCCGCCATCTCCCTGGATGAGACCCCTGTGGCTGGGAATTGGCAAGCAGATTCACAAGAAAGTTTAAGACCAACCCCATCCCAAACTTCTGCGACAGCTTCTTTGCCCAGCCTTCCCTCAACACTAAAATCTTCTACTGGAAGTAAATTTAAATCCTCAGAACGAGGAACCTTAGGAGACGAACTGGCTCTCATCCTGGGAATCCTGACGATCTCAGTCATTGCCATAGGTTCAATCATCCTCGCTGCCCAGGGAATCGCCAAAATTCTACTGCCTGAGCTGGTCAAATTAACACCCACAAATGCCATCAGTGCCCTAGCCATCTCGCTTATCGCTTTCAACACGGCCCACCTTGTCCGTTTGCGCTTTCCCACTTTGCCCAAGAATCTACAGGAAGAACTCAGAAAGCTCAAACCTAACATCCAAGCACTCTGGGTGAATGACTTGCTCTCCACTTCTGCATCTAAACGTCTTAAAACCCTCAAGGGCATCGTGCTTTGGAATCCGGAAGGATATCCCCAACCCTCCCTAGAAAAGAAACTGACGATCGCGGAAGCCCAGTCTCTTATTCCCTTGCTTCTACATTTGGTAGAACGTGATCCCTCCACCCAAGTGAAGTACGCGGCGGCACAACGGCTGTATTTATGGGGGCTACATGAAAAAGAGTTGAGAAAACTGGTCGTGGAAGCCATGAAAAACGTGATAAACTCTCCTGGCTATGAAACTCCATATCTGCCATCTCCTCAGATGAGAGATACCATTCTTTCCTACTTTGAAGAATACCGGAAAACCCCAGAAGAGTCCATCCCTCCTAGGGATAACTACGCCAGGGACAGAGCCACGACAGAAGAGTTGAGCTCCTCAGAACTCAACACACTCACCGGAATGATTTGGGGGACGGCAACAGGCGTACTCGTTCTTTTAGGAGCCCTGGTGTTTTCTGGCTACCTCTCGGAACCCATCACTTCCCTGGTTATCTCCCCCCTATTCACCACGCTGAGTCTCTCTCTTTCCTTAGCCCTCGCCGGTGTGGCGGGAGCGATGCTATTTCACAACAACCACGAAGGGAGTTCCTGGGGTTATTTCATTAGCTCCGCCTCTGGAATCCTAATTGTTGGATTCTTAAACTCCATGCCTGTCTGGATCATGGGATTTTCTCTTTGGGGAATAGGAAGAGCATTGAAAAGCTTGTCTTCTTACGGCCCCTCAAACACTCCCAATGACCTTCTCTATAACCCTTCTTATGATAAAAGAGATCTTTCCAGCCGAAATAATGTTTTTATACAACTTGCCTTTATAAAAGCACTCCAATATTCTCTCCTAGGCTGGTTGGCCACCGCAGCGGCTCACTGGATTTTAAGATTCTTTTAATGGGGACAGTCCCCTATTTTTAAATGCCTCTTTTAGGACAGAAGGACTTCATCAGGCAGTTGGGACAATCTGGGGAAAGGGCTTTGCAGACTCGCCGGCCATGCCAGATC
>JACQJM010000157.1 GCA_016205045.1 Elusimicrobiota bacterium
AATGGAATCGGGATTAAATCTCATAGAGATTGGTGGATCCGAATTACCGCATCAATTATTGAAGTTGATCGTCGTTAACTAAACTCCTCCCAACCTGACCCTGGTCTATCTTTGCCCAGGGGTGCCTTCGGTTCCAGCCCATCGGGCCCGCCACGGAAGGTGAACGGTGGACCCCATCTCGCCACCCTAGCAGGGGATGGGTGGAGTGAGGGAAGCCGAGGGGCAAACCGGGAGGCAGGACCCCTGGGCAAAATACCCTGAAATTTTCGGCACACCCTTAGTGTTACGAGCCCTTAATCCCAAAAAATGACAATTTTTGTAAATTATTTCCGTATTCTTCGGGTACCAAAAGACCTATACTAGACATAGGACTTTTGGTCCTGAGATATGCTATACTGCCGCACAAAGCCAAGGGGATATCAGCAGAGTTACTCTTTAACCTCTCACGGCTAAAGGAGGAGAAAATGGTGAAACTAGTGATCCTACTTCTATGCAACATGACCACCGCATGGGCAGGAACTCAGCAGTGGATTGTCGGCTTTAAACCGGGGACGAGCCCGCAAGAAAGGCGAATCTCCTGCGAATCCAGAGGCCTCAAAGTGGTGGAGGACCTAGATGAAATTGATTCCGTGGTAGTGGAACGCGGCAATACATTTACATCCAATGCATTTACATTGCTGAAACAAGATCCCAAAATCTTCGATGTCCAGGAAGATATCACACTCAAATGGATTGAGGACACCGCCATTGCTCTTCCCGAACTGCCCTCATTTAAATCCATCATGAACAACCTTACCCTTCCCCAACCCGAACCTTCTCTTAAGGAAGGAGAATTCCCCTGGGGAATTAAGCGAGTGAATGCCCAGGCCGCATGGAGCAAAACCCGGGGGTCCGGAGTCAAAGTAGCTGTCATCGATACTGGCATTGATGCCTCCCATCCTGATTTAGCGGGCCGGGTCGCAGGGGGTTATGACGCCATTTCCTCAGGGGGTTGGAAAGATGGACACGGCCATGGAACTCATGTTTCCGGGATCATCGCCGCTCAACTCGATGGAACCGGGGTGGTGGGAGTAGCTCCCGATGTTAAGCTTTACTCGGTGAGAGTTTTGGATAAAGAGGGGAGGGGGGGCATCGTGGGCATCATCAAAGGAATTCTTTGGTGTGCTAAAAATCATATGGATGTGGCTAACATGAGCCTAGGAAGTCCCATGTCTCTGTTTCCTATCCACTGGGCCGTGACTCATGCCAGGAAAAAAGGCGTCACGATTGTTGCCGCCGCTGGCAACTCGGGAGGGGCCGTGGGTTATCCGGGAGGATATAAGGAAGCTATTGCGGTTTCCGCCAGTGATATCACAGACAACATCGCTGCATTTTCTAGCCGCGGTCCCCAAGTAGACTTCATCGCTCCGGGAGTCAAAGTGCTCTCTACTATTCCAGAAGGCGGGTATGCGGCATGGTCGGGAACTTCCATGGCAACCCCTCACGTCACAGGTTTAGCAGTCTTGGCTGTCAGCTTAGGAGCTTCCAACCCGGATCGTGTGCGAGCAGCTCTCCAGGCAGCCGCCAAGCCTGTTCCGGGACTTTCCGTAAACGAACAGGGAGCCGGGATCATTGATGCGGCTAGGCTTTTGACCACAAAATAAAATCCTTCACTTCCCGCTCTTTAATTGAATGGGAAAAGGATTGGTCACCACCTCTATGCAAAGGCACTCCGCCATCGCATGGGTTTTAACAGGAATATTATTCTTCCAAAATCTAACTCCTGTGATGGCGGAATCCTTTCGCAGTTCCATCGTGCCCTTGATGCGGGCGCATGCTCACAATGACTTCAAACATCCTCGTCCCCTTTGGGATGCCTTGGAACATGGTTTTTGCAACATCGAGGCCGATATTTTTCTGCAAGAAGGTCGGCTCGTGGTGGCCCATAAGCGAAAAGAAATAGACCCCACCAAAACTCTCCAAGCCCTCTATCTAGATCCCTTGCTCAAACTAGTAAGAAAAAATAACGGCCGTGTTTTTCCCAATGGTCCCATCCTCTATCTGTTCCTGGATGTCAAAGCGGAACCGGATTTAACCTATCTGGCGCTTCGTCAAGCGTTGATTCCTTACGTTGAAATATTGACTGTCTTCCGGGGTTCCACCACCACTCCTGGTGCCGTCACCATCATTCTCACAGGCCATCAAGCCCGACCACTCATTATTCGAGACCCCCAACGCTATGTCGCTCTAGATGGGCAGCTGCAAGATTTAAAGGGAGTCCAGATCAAAACGACGGAACTAGACTCTCCAGAAGATATCGAGCTGCAGACACCCCTGCTCACTTTCGCCGATTCTCATTTAGTCCCCATCATCAGCGCCAACTGGAATACTCTCTTCCGATGGAATGGGCGCAACAGTTTTCCTATTCGAGAGAGATGGAAGCTAAGAAAATTCATTCAACAAGCCCATGCCAAAGGAAGAAAGATACGTTTTTGGGGCACCCCCGATACGGAACAAGCTTGGCAGCTTTTGTGGCAGGAAAATGTAGATTTGATTACTACAGACAACCTGGCAGGCCTGCAAAAATTCCTGCTGAAAAAGGAGCCCCCTTGGCACCGGCTCAAAAATCCCATTCCCGATATCTCCGCAAACCTGCAAAAATGGATGCGTGCCGTTGAAATAAACTGGAACGTTAAGATAGGTAGTAGGTAGAAAGTAGCAGGCAACAAGCAAAGAATTAAAAAGGCTTTTTACTACCTACTACCAACTACTTACTACCTAAATATCCTCTGGCAATGGGCATGCGGCGGCCTATGCCAAAAGCCTTGGGTGTGATCTTAAGAACAGGAGGGGCCTGACGCCGTTTATACTCATTAGCGTCTACGCGCCGAATCAGAGAGAAGACGAATTCGGCGGACAATTTCAGCTGCGAAGCGATCCTCTGGATGTCCTTTCCTTCCTCTATATAGGCCTTTAACACCCTATCCAGAAGCTCATAGGGAGGAAGATCATCTTGATCCTTTTGGTTTGATTTCAACTCCGCAGAAGGAGCCTTTTCTAAAGAACTTCTGGGAATAATCTCTTGATCCCGGTTGATATAGCGAGCCAACTCATAAACGGTACTCTTGGGCACATCCCCTAAAACGGCCAACCCTCCGCTCATATCCCCATAAAGAGTGCAGTAACCCATGGAAAGCTCCGATTTATTGCCCGTGGACAAGAGCAAGGCCCTAAATTTATTCGACAAGGCCATCAATAAATTCCCCCTTATTCTAGCCTGTATATTTTGCTCCGTGACATCCTCCGGATATTCCAAGAAAAAGGGTTCTAAGCTTGTACGATAAGTTTTGTAGAGAGGTGTGATAGGAATTTTTAAAAAACGGATGCGTAATGTATTGGCCAGATCTTCAGCATCCGTTATGCTGCCCTCAGAGCTAAAAAGAGAGGGCATAGAGATACCACTCACGTGCTCCCTTCCCAGAGCTGCCACGGCCAACGCACAACAAACAGCAGAGTCGATTCCTCCGGACAATCCCAACAAAACATCCTTAAACCCGCATTTTTCCGTATAGTCACGGATACCGAGCAGCAAGGCTTGGTACACTTGTTCGATATCCGAAGGTTCTTGCCACTTCTCCCTATTTTCAATAGGAGGAACTTCTACCATGATTAAATCTTCTTGAAAGGCCTTGCCTTGCCCTAAAAGATTCCCCCGCCCATCAAAAGCCATGCTATTCCCATCAAATAAGAGCTCATCATTTCCCCCCACCAAATTGCAGTACAGGAAAGGAACTTTGGCTTTTTTGGCATGGGCCTGAAGCATACGGTAACGAAGTTTTAATTTCCCACGATCGAAGGGAGAAGAAGAAATATTTAATAAAAGATTCACTTTTTTCCGAGTTAGCAGACGCACAGGATCTACTGAATAAAAACGTTGAGACCAAAATCCCTGATCATTCCAGGCATCTTCACAAATGGTCAACCCAATGCTCCTCCCTTTAAAGCGAAAAGGCAAATTGGAAGTGGCAGGTTGAAAATAACGAGCTTCATCAAAAACATCATAGGTGGGAAGAAGTGTTTTAGCCCTCTTGGCCAGTATCTTCCCTCCATACAGAAACGCGGCTGCATTGAAAATAGGTTTGCCGATCCGGGAGGGGTTTTTGTCCGCGAACCCCACCACAACGGCGGGTTCTTTTACCCATCGGGCCAATGCTTGAAGGGCTTTCTCATTGGCCTGAATAAAGCTGTTCTGCTCCAATAAATCCCAAGAAGGATACCCCGGGACAGAAAGCTCCGGAAAAAGGACCAATTCCGCACCTGTTTTTTTAGCTCGGATGGTCCAAGCCTTAATTTTGGAGATATTTCCTTCTATATCCCCTACTTTGGTGTTAATTTGAGCTAAAGCAACTTTCATATTATGTATGAAGGATTTCCTTAAACCAACTCCTCCCCTTCCTAGACTTCACCCATCCAAACTACCCTCAAATCAGGCTGTCATGGATTTGCCCCGGACCCCGTCCCTGGAGATTATAATTTCCAGGGACCTGCGGTAAGGTTGTAACTCCTCTTCCGCAGGTCTGTGAGGGGTCCATTATATTCCCGGGGAACCAGGGTTCCCAAGGGTTCGGGGTAGAGGGGCAAACCATGGCAGCCTGTACACTAAACTGGGTGAAGTCATAAATTCTACCTCATTGAACCATCTTCCGCAACCAACTGATGGGTGGGGGATAGGACTTTACTTGCGCAGGCATCAGTAGTATAATAATTTGATTGTCGTTCACCTAGGACTGTCAATCCATCTAAAAAATTAGGAAAATAGGAAAAGAGATTATGGAACAAGATTTAGGGAACATGTCAGGAACCGTGACTCATGGTTAATATTTCCATGAAAGCTATGTTAGAAGCAGGAGTTCATTTTGGTCATCAAACCCGCCGATGGAATCCCAAAATGGGAAAATATATCTTCGGCGAAAGAAACAACATCCACATCATTGATCTCCAAAAAACGGTTAAAGAGCTGAAAAAAGCCTATCAATTTATAAAAGATCAAGCAGCCCTGGGGATGAGCTTTTTATTTGTAGGGACCAAGAAACAAGCTCAGGAAATCATCAAAACGGAAGCTGAACGTTGTGGAGCTGCCTACGTTCATAATAAATGGTTGGGAGGATGCCTCACTAACTTTTCCACCATCCGAAAATCTATTGGCAGATTGGAAGAATTAGAACGCTGGGAAAAAGACGGACTATTTAAAGTGCTTTCCAAAAAGGAAGTTTCTCGCCTCACCAAAGAAATGAACCGTCTCAAGAAACTCTTAACCGGAATCCGCCCGCTTAAAAATCTTCCTCAAATTGTTTTCGTTGTAGATCCCATGGAAGAAGAAGGAACCGTCAAAGAAGCCCGCAAATTAAAAATTCCTATCGTGGCGATCTGTGACACCAACTGCGATCCCGATCTCATCAGTTATCCTATCCCCGGCAATGATGACGCTGCTCGTTCTATTAAACTTTTCTGCAACATCATTTCCGAAGCGGTTATAGAAGGGAAAGGACCCAATCAGAAAACCGACAAAGAACCTGCACCCACTTCAGAACTTACCGAGAGCATGGAATCCACTCTCCCCGAGGAAGAGAGTAATCCTGATGAATCTTCTCCGGACCTCCCCATGAGCGAAAGCAAAATAGATGAGGCCGAGGAATCCCCTCATGTCAGCTAACTTGGTTGTTCAACTCCGAGAAAAAACTGGAGCCGGAATACTTAATTGTAAAATGGCTCTCGAGGAAGCGGGCGGAGATCTTAACAAAGCCACTGAAATCCTTCGGAAGAAGGGTCTGGCGGACGCCGCTAAGCGCAGCGGCAGAACCACCAAAGAAGGTCTTATTTTTTCCACTATCCAACCCGATGGGAAAAAAGGCTCCTTGCTAGAGCTGAATTGCGAAACCGATTTTGTCGCCAAAACAGAGGACTTTCAAAAATTGGCGAATCAGCTAACACAGAAAATACTTTCTTCTTCGGTTTCAGACACCTCCCTTCCCGAACAAGCGGACCTCAAAGAGCTCGTCCAACAACTGGGAAGCAAAGTTGGAGAAAACCTCCTTTTTCGCCGTGCCACACGTTTTTCCCTGCAAAAACCTGGAATTCTTTATGCCTACATTCACTCCGACAATAAAAAAGGAGCTCTTATCGAAGTAGGCTGTGACAAAGAATCCAGCGCTAAGAGCCCAGACCTCCAACAGTTGGCTAAAGAGCTGGCCCTCCAGATTGTGGGTCTTCCCTCCACTCGATGGACCCGCAAAGAAGATGTCCCAACCGAAATTTTGGAAAAAGAGAAAGAAATCTACAAACAACAGGCCTTAAATGAAGGCAAACCCGCAGCCGCCGTTGAAAAAATGGCAGAGGGTAAAATAAAACGTTTCTACCAAGAATGCTGTCTTTTAGAGCAAGCCAGCATCCGTGACTCAAAAATCACTATTCCTTCCATGATCCAGGCCGTAGCTTCCAAACTGGGAGAAGCGGTAATGGTTCGCCGTTTCACCCGATACCAGCTAGGCGGAGACTAACCATTTTAGATTTTGGATTCTGGATTTTGGATTCAAAAATTACTCGATACTTTCTACAATTCATTGTCTAAATTTAAACGCGTCCTGCTCAAACTCTCCGGCGAGGCCCTCCTGGGGCGAGAAAAACACGGCATCGACTCCAAGGCCCTCGCTCACATCGCTGCCGAAATTAAAAAAGCCTACGAAAAAAAGATTCAATTGGCCATTGTTATCGGCGGAGGAAACATCTGGCGCGGGGCTTCCGATCGTGGAGAAGCCATCGATCGTGTCACCGCAGACAACATGGGCATGTTGGCTACCATCATCAATGCCTTGGCTCTGCAAGACGCTTTGGAACACGTGGGCATTCCCACTCGCGTCCAAACCGCCATTGAGATCACCAAACTCGCAGAACCCTTTATCCGGCGTAAAGCGATGCGCCATTTAGAAAAAGGACGCATTGTCATCTTTGCCGGCGGCACAGGAAATCCCTACTTCACTACAGATACCACCGCAGCTCTGCGCTCTGTAGAGATCGGCTGTGAAATTCTTCTCAAAGCCACGAAGGTAGATGGAGTTTACACCGATGACCCGCACCGCAATCTCAAAGCTAAAAAACTCACTGAATTGACCTTTATGGAAGCGATACGAAAACGACTCCGCATCATGGATACCGCAGCCCTTTCTTTATGCATGGAAAATCGGATGCCGATTGTTGTTTTTAATCTTCATGTTGCAGGAAATATAGCTCGTGCCGTGAAAGGCCAAAAGGTCGGCACCCTCATAAAGGAAAGTTAGAGACCATGGAAATAGAAATCAATCTCCAACAATTAATTATAAAAACCGAAGAAGTAATGAAAAGCCGTATCGAGAAAATGAAAAATGACTTTGGACTATTGCGTACCGGCCGAGCCAATCCTCAACTTGTGGAAGGAATCCGCGTGGAGTATTACGGTTCACAAGTTCCCTTAAAACAGGTAGCCGCCATTTCCCTGGGAGACGCGCGTTCCATCGAGATTCGTCCTTGGGATCCCAGCTCTCTAGAAGCCATCGAAAAAGCCCTCCAAAAATCGGATGTTGGCATCACCCCCACCAATGACGGAAAAATGATTCGTTTGAACATTCCCACCATGACCGAGGAAAGACGTAAAGATCTCATCAAAGTCATTCGCAAAATGGCTGAAGATTTCAAGGTCACCTTAAGAAATGATAGAAGAGACGCTATTGAAAAACTTAAGAAAGCAGAAAAAGGAAAAGAAATCTCTGAAGATGAAAGGATCCGACAAGAAAATCTCATCCAAAAGCTGACCGACACCTACATTAAAAAAATAGACGATACCCTGAGTTCCAAAGAAAACGAAATCCTGACGATATAAGAAAGATATGAGATATGAGTTATGAGATATGAGACCGGAGATAAAAAGTGAAAATATTCGAACGAAATTAGGAGAGAAACTGGAACATCTTCCCACCTCAGATCCTTCCTCATCTCAGCTCTCCCTCCTCACGACCGGCGGGCAGGCAGCTCTCAGCTCTCAGCTCTCCATTCCCCGGCACATCGCTATCATCATGGACGGCAACGGGAGATGGGCTCAGCAACGACATCTGCCCAGAATTGCGGGACATAAGGCAGGGGTCAAATCCGTTCAAACAGCGGTTCGTACCTGTGGAGAATTGGGCATTCAAGCCCTGACCCTCTATGCTTTTTCCACCGAAAATTGGTCTCGTCCCAAATTCGAAGTCCAAGAATTAATGAAACTTCTTGCCTGGACTCTTCAATCAGAAGTGGAAGAACTTCACAAGAATGGGGTGAGGTTGAGAGCGAGCGGGCGAATCGAGGCTCTTCCTTCTGCCGTACAACAAGAACTTTCAAAAGCTATTTGCAAACTCCAAGATAATAAAGGTCTTACCCTTAATCTCGCCCTGAATTATGGATCTCGCCAAGAAATCCTAGATGCGGTTAACCGCCTTCTTCAAGAAAAACAATCCTCAGTAGATGAAACCACCTTCTCTCGCTATCTCTATACCGAAGGGCTCCCCGACCCCGATCTGGTCATCAGAACCTCTGGAGAGATGCGTCTCTCCAATTTTTTGCTTTGGCAATTAGCCTACGCTGAAATCTATGTTACCCCTACCCTTTGGCCGGATTTTGGAAAGGATGAACTTGTCCAGGCCCTCTTGGAATTTCAAAAAAGAAATCGCCGATTTGGAGGAATATAACTGCAGCAAATGGTAAAAACGGTTTACAGTTTACGGTAAAAAACAAGAAAACACTGTAAACTTTAAACTGTCGTTCCCGTCGTTACGGGTTTCTAAGATATGCTTCTTCCTCGTATTTTAACCGCTCTCATCGGCATTCCTTTGATGCTGTTTCTTATTCATCAAGGCAGTATTCCCTTTCTCGTCTTTGTGATGGGAATTATTTTTCTCTCCCTTTACGAATATAGAATCGTCCTTATCTGTGGAGGAAAAGAAGTTCAGAAATATCTAGTCCTGGGAGGAGGGGTATTTCTCGCCTTGGGAACTCTTAATAAAAACTTATTTTCTCCGCTACTCATTCTCCTTATTACATGTAGTTTTGTTGGGGAAATGCTCAGAAATAATCGCTCTTTGGAAAGGATAGCCATGAGTCTTTTGGGAACACTTTTAATCGGTTGGACGTTAAGCCATCTTTTCCTTCTAAGGAATTTAAGGCCTTACGGAGAATCCTTGACTTATCTTTTAGTCTTCTGCATCTGGATCATGGATAGCGTCGCTTACTTTGCGGGGTCTTGGATCGGCAGAAAAAAACTGGCTCCCTCACTCAGCCCAGGAAAATCCTGGGAGGGAGCTATGGCCGGATTTCTGGGGGCGGTGGGTACTAGTTATGGCTTTTGTTTTCTATTTCTGCATGGAATCTACTCGGGTTGGGCAGCCCTGGCAATGGGTTCCCTGATCGGTATTTTTGGACAGATTTCCGACTTGGCTGAATCCATGATCAAGAGAAGTTCAGGGGTTAAAGATTCGGGATATCTTCTACCAGGCCATGGAGGCATTTTAGACCGTTTTGATTCGTTCTTACTGACCACCCCGCTTTTATATTATATGATCACCTTTCTCTTTTGAGCAAATGGTAAAAACAGTTAACGGTTTACAGTTTACGGTGAAAAACAAGAAAATACTGTAAACTTTAAACTGTCGTTTCCGTAGTTACTGGATTCTGAAATATGAAACGCATCGCCATCCTAGGATCTACTGGCTCTATTGGCCAAAATGCCCTCAAGGTTATTGAATCTTTGGGCCCCGCCTATCAAGTCATCGGTCTTGCCGCTTCTACAAACACCAAAAAAATTCTGGAACAAACGATTCAGTTTAAACCCAAGTGGGTCAGTCTCTTTGATCCTGAAGCTTCTAAGCGCCTAAGGACTCAACTCAACGGCCACTCAACCCTTCTCTCCCCTGGTGTAGAAGGATTGGCCGAGATGGCTTCTCAGTCTGATGTAGATCTTGTGCTAACTAGTCTAGTAGGTGGTGTGGGACTTCTTCCCTTAGTGACCGCTATCAAAGCCGGCAAAACCATCGCCTTAGCCAACAAAGAGCCCATGGTGATGGCGGGAGAAGCTTTAATGAAGGAGGCTCAGCGTTGGAACGCCACTATTCTTCCCGTGGACTCGGAACCCTCCGCCGTTTTTCAATGTATCCAAAGTACCTCCAAAAACTCATCCCTCATCCCTCATCCCTTATCCGCAAAATATGGTTGACTGCTTCGGGCGGCCCTTTTTACAAAAGGAAAAAACCGTTGGATCGTGTCACCGTAGAAGAAGCTTTGGCTCATCCCACGTGGAAAATGGGACACAAAATCAGCATCGATTCTGCGACGTTGATGAATAAAGGATTTGAGATGATAGAGATCAAAAATCTCTTTGGACTTCGTCTGGATCAAATTCAAATAGTCATTCATCCTCAATCCATCATGCACTCTGCCGTAGAATTTCAAGACGGCTCTGTTTTGGCCCAGATGTCCCCACCCAATATGAGATTGCCCATTCAGTATGCCATCACCTATCCCGAAAGAAAAAATTGCCCCGTGGAACACTTAGATTTTTTCAACACTAAAAGACTGGACTTCGACAAACCTGATTTTAAACATTTCCCCTGCCTTTCTCTGGCCCAAGAAGCGGCGCGCAAAGGTGGAACTCTGCCTACTGTCCTCTCAGCCGCAGACGAAGTAGCGGTGGAAGCTTTTCTGAACCGACGTATTCGATTTACCGATATTCCAAAAATCATTGAAAAAGTGATGAAGGGACACCCTCTTTCTTCCCATACTCCCAACTTTGCGGAAGTGGCTGAAGTGGATGCTTGGGCAAGGCAAAAAACACAGGAGGCGATATGTTCTTATCGGTATTAGCGGTTGTTTTCACATTCGGTCTGGTCATCTTTCTTCACGAATTCGGCCATTTCATCTTATGCAAGGTGCTGAAAGTACGGGTAGAAAGATTCGCTTTCGGGTTCGGACCCGAAATCTTCGGTTTTACCAAAGGAGAAACCAGATTTAGTATCTGCGCCCTGCCTCTGGGAGGATTTGTCAAACCTGCCGGGGAAAACATGGAGGAGTGCACGGGCAATCCCGAAGAATACTTCTCCAAACCATGGCACCAACGCTTCTTTATCGTGGCGGCTGGACCCGTCATGAACTACGTATTGGCATTCCTCCTCTTTACCGGGGTCATCTACATCATGGGAGAGCCTCGTCCCTCCACTCTTCCCATTATTGGAGAGGCCGTTGAAGGTTACCCAGCCAAAAGTGCGGGATTAAAAGAAGGCGATAGAATTTTAGACGTAAACAAAAATAAAATTCAATCCTGGGAGGAAATGGCTAAAAAGATCCACAATAGCCTCAACAAACCTGTCACTCTGACCATAGAACGTCTTGAGAAAAAAAGCCAGCCCCCAGCCCCCAACTCCAAACCCCAAGTTTTCAAAGTGACTCTCACTCCCCGCCCTGATCCCACCGGCAAGATAGGCATGATTGGGGTTTCTCCTAAAATTGAGTATAGGCCTGTCACTTTTTTCCATGCCGTTAAGGAAGGGGTGAATCAATGCTACCACTGGACTGCCGTCACCGTCACGACGCTGGCCTCCAAAATTTATAAGCGTGAAAGGCCAGACTTGGCAGGCCCCATTGGGATTGTTCAGATCGTCAGCCGTGCGGCCCATTCCGGCCTGGAAGACCTGATTTTTCTTATCGCCCTGATCTCGGTGGCGGTGGGTTTTTTCAATATTCTCCCCATCCCCCTGTTGGATGGCGGCCACGCCGCTCTTTATCTCTGGGAAGGGTTAAGCGGCAAAAAATTAACCGAAAAAATGGTTCGTGTGGCCAACTCCTTTGGCATTGCTATCCTTCTGAGCATATTCATATTTGCCACTTACTCCGATATCGTACGCATCCGCAGCCAGAATAAGCAAACAGTCCCTTCGGAGACCCAAAACAAACCCTAAAGACCCACCTTGAAATAGGTTTCTATAAAGAAGAACCAGGTTCTTTTCGCACTCAACTTCCGCGTTGAGATACCCGTTGGGTCGTCATTTCTTGGTAAAGCCATCTACCACATCATTTTTGTGCTCCCAGACGCGTTTGACTAAATTTGACGTCACGCCAACGTAAAGAGTGCCATTGCGGCGGCTGGCAAGAATATAGACGCAGGGCTGTTTGGACATTGATACTTCTTCTGGATTCCGGCCCCGTATCCGAGTACGGGGTGACGACCTTGCGCCGGAATGACGTTGCTTATGGTTCGACCCACTTGCCGTGGGATTTGATGAGGTCTATCAAGGCTTGGTCGGCTTTTTCGGTAGGAACTCCTTTTAAAACACAATCTTTGCCTACGTAAAGATTGATTTTGTCCGGTGCCCCTCCCACATACCCAAAATCCGCATCCGCCATCTCTCCCGGACCATTCACGATACAGCCCATGATGGCAATTTTGACACCCTTGAGGTGTCCCGTCTGGGAACGAATGCGTTCGGTGGTGGATTGGAGATCAAACAAGGTACGTCCGCAGGAAGGACAGGAGACAAACTCGGTCTTAACCACACGAGCCCCCGCCCCTTGAAGAATATTATACAGCAGCTCTAAATTCCTTTGAGGAGGTTGGACTCCTTCCAACTCCACACTGTCCCCTATTCCATCACACAAAAGTCCACCCATAACAAGGGAAGCCTGTAGAATCTGATCCAGTTCGGTAGGATATTGAGGAATCCTAATGTGAAGTGGGGCCTTGAGTCCTTTTTGGGCCAGCAGAGCCGCCACAAGACGATACTCTTTGAGCAGACCCACGGGATCTCCTCCATAAAGTCCCACAGTAGACCTGATCCCCAAATCGGCGGCCATAGACTGCAGAAAAACAAGTTCGGAGGCTTTTCTAGTTTCTAAAAGAACGGGAACGTTTTTTGATTTTGCCCTCTCCAGAAACTCCTTCCCTTCTGAAGCAGATGTGCAGGCAAGCCACGAAATGAGATGAGCATGATCCATGGACTCTTTGACCAGGGACAGGGGGCCGCTCACCCGCACCAGAAAAGCCAGCCGTGAAGTTTCTTTCACCAAATGCGCGCGAACCTTCTTAAGAGCTTCTAGATCGGCCTTCTGTTTCACCAACCACTCGATAATTTCAGGGGCCAAAGATTTGGGGTCTTTCAGTTGTTGTTCCAAAAAAACCAGTATCTCCTCCCCCTGAGACTTCGGTGGCACATGGGTCACCACTCGCACAGGAGAAGGCCCCCCCACGGGAAAGGGACCCACCGCAACCACATCTGTTTTTCGGCGTTCGTATTGGAATAAATCAGGGCAATGGTGTAACTCAAGGGATAAGGGATGAGGGATGAGGGATGAGATTTTATTTTTCAAACTTCGAACTTCGAACTTCGAACTTCGAACTTCGCCCGACCCTGATTTATTGAAACGATCCTGATAGGATCGGGCGATCGCATACGCCACGGGCATCTCGAACTCGGGATCTTCCGTGAGAGAAACTCGAATGGTGTCCCCAATGCCATCTTCCAAAAGACTTCCAATGCCAATGGCGGACTTAATTCGGCCGTCTTCTCCCCCTCCTGCCTCGGTCACTCCTAAGTGGAAAGGATAGTTCATGCCCAGCTCATCGAGTCTCGCGGCGAGAAGGCGGTAAGCCTGAATCATCACTTTGGGGTTGGAGGCCTTCATGGAAAAAATGATGCTGTGGAAATCGTTCTTGACGCAGATCTGCGCGTATTCCAAAGCTGATTCCACCATGCCCAGAGGGGTGTCTCCATAACGGTTCATGATGCGATCCGACAAAGAACCGTGGTTAGTGCCTATGCGTAAGGCCCGATGAAGCCTTTTAAGTTTTTCCACCAAAGGCGTAAAAGCATCTTCTATTCTTTTGAGCTCATCGGCATACTCTGCATCCGAGTACTCCCGCACCGCAAACCTTTTAGAGTCCACGAAATTTCCGGGATTGATGCGCACCTTCTCCACCCACTCCGCCGCTTCCATCGCGGCCTTAGGCTGAAAATGGATGTCCGCGACCAAAGGAACGTCCACTCCTCTCTGGAGCAGCCCTTCTTTGATACGGCCCAGATTCCGGGCGTCTTCCACGGTAGGAGCGGTGATGCGTACGATCTCACATCCCGCCTCGACCATGCGAAGCGTTTGAGCAATGGTAGTCTCGGTATTGAGAGTGTCGGTCGTGGTCATGGACTGGACGCGGATAGGATTATCCCCTCCCACCCCCACGCGACCTACTTTCAATTCTCGGGTCTTACGGCGCTGATAAGAAAATAGATCCAAACAGTGTTTTAATTTGGAGGTTTTTTCTGGAGGGGAAGCGGTCAAGGAGGACATGAGGATGGTCCTATTATACCAATTCTTGGAATACTCCCAAAATTGCTATAATCCCACCACCTGTTGACAAAGCAACTTAAGCGCCCTTGGAGCGCTCAACAGGTGGTGGGATAATGTTCCTCTTACTCCTATGTTACAAAACAAACGAATCGCCCTTTTAGGTACCGGGAAGCTGGGAGAAACTCTCCTAGCCGGACTCCTAGACTCCAGGACCGTTTCCCCTAATCAAGTGGTGACTACTGCCGCTCACCAGGAAAGACTCTCTTATCTCTCCCAAAAATATGGCGTCCACACCACCTTAAACAACTCCAAAGCGGTTCAAGGAGCGGACATCATTTTGATCTGTCTTAAACCTCAAACTGTACTTGAAGTTTTAGAGAAATTAGATTCTAAAATAAGCGAAAAACAAGTAATCATTTCGGCTGCAGCATCCGTCCCCACCTCCTCTATTTTGGAAGCTTTGGGCAAAGAGATCCCTATCGTTCGCGTCATGCCCAACACTCCCTGTGTCATCAAGCTAGGTATGACCGCCATTTCTCCCGGAAAATTCGCCAAAGAGACACATTTAGCGATGGCCGAAAGAATATTCGGCCCTATCGGCAGAACCATCCGCTTGGCTGAAAAGCACATGGATGCGGTCACAGGCCTGTCCGCCAGCGGCCCCGCGTATTTTTATATGGTCATTGAGTCTTTGGCAGAAGGTGGGGTCAAGGTGGGACTTCCCCGCGAAGTAGCCACTGAGTTGGCTGCCCAAACAGCCTTAGGGGCGGCTAAGATGGTTTTAGAGACTCGTGAACATCCCGCCAAACTCAAGGATGCGGTCACCACCCCTGCCGGCTGCACCATCGATGGTCTTATGGAATTGGAAGCAGGAGGTCTCCGGGTGGCCCTCATCAAAGCCGTCGTCCAAGCCACAAAAAGAGCGAAAGAACTGGTCTCCCCAAACTAGAGATGAGTGATGAGTGATGAGTTTTGAAACCTCAAAAACTTTCCCTGATTTACAG